>JANXXV010000932.1 GCA_025350445.1 Bryobacteraceae bacterium
ATGTCTATCCCTGCCTTTCCGGCGCAAACATGCGCCTGGAGCGGAATGGGAGTAAAGGCATGGGTGGCCGAGATACTAATGATAGATGCCCCTGGTTTGCGTAGAAACTCATAGCCGCCGCGGCAGGTGTTGAAGGTACCCAGCAAGTCGATATCGATCACGCTCTTGAATCCGTTGGCCGACATCCCCAGGACCGCAGCCGGAAAGTTGCCGGCTGCGCCACAGACCAGGAGGTCGAGTTTCCCCCATACTTCGTTGGTCTTCTTGAAGGCTTGCTGCAGCGCATCGTAATCGCGAACGTCGGCGGCGCAGCTATCGGCGGATCCACCGGCGGCCCGAATTCCAGAAACTGCCGCATCGAGCTTTTCCTGCCGTCGTCCGACGAGCATTACATGGGCGCCGTGCGAGGCGTAACGCTCGGCGATGCGCAGGGTGATGCCACTGCCACCGCCGGTGAGAAAGGCCACTTTGCCCGTCAGGAGATTATCGCGGAAGACGTTTTCCATAGAAAGTCAGCACGCGGCGCGCAGAGGCTGATTACGAAACAAAGCCAATTCGTAGGCGCCGTATACCTTCTCAAATACTGTATCCCATGCGATGGAACTGGCGTAGTCGCGAGCCGCGTTGCGCATCGAAGCCAGGAGGTGTCCGTTTGTCATCAACAGATTAATGGCATCCACGAACTCGGCCTCATTTTGCGAAACAAAGCCATTCACGCCGGGGTTGACCAGGAACTTCGGGCCTCCTCCGGAAGTGACAACGGGTGGCACGCCGGAGGCCAGCGCCTCCAGAATCACGTTGCCGAATGTGTCGGTTTGGGAAGGGAAAGCGAAGACGTCCATATCGGCGTAAGCCCGCGCCAGGGCTTCCCCTTTCAGAACACCGGGAAACTCGGCATGGCTCATATTTTCGGCAAGCCAATCTTTTTCCGAACCGGAGCCGATGATGACGAAGCGGAATTCGGAATGACCGGCTTCCGTCAAACCGCGCTCCACCGCCGCGAGCAGGCGCACGCCCTTTTCCGGACTGAGGCGGCCGACATAGCCGATGGTGAAGGGGCGATAGCCAGGGGTGCGCTTGTCCGGATGGTAGAGTTCGGCGTCGACACCGCGCTGCATCAGAAAGCACGGCTTTTGGGTTCGTTCGTGCAAAAGATCCACCAATTCCCGATTCGGAGCGAACAGTACTTTTGCAATCTTATAGAACTGGGCGGCGCCCGTGAGCGCGCCCCTTTCGGCCGCGGCGGAAATCCGCTGCAACGGTTTCTCAGGCACGAAGTTAAAGAGCTTTTCCAGACGCCGCGCGGCGTACTCATGGACATTGGTGTGCCAGGAAGCCGCCAGAGGGATATTCGTCTGATGGGCGATATAGGCGCCGAGCATGCCGAAATCACCGGGGCCGGTGACATGAATCAGATCGGGTTTGAACGTGCAGATTTCCTGAGCCACACGCGCGCGGTGAAGCCAGAGCAAGGGGTCGAACGTCAGATCGGATTCCAGCGCGAAGGCCGCGTTGCTGCGCTCCAGTTCGATGGTGGTGACCGAACCGATGGCCTCTGTTTCCGTCTTTGAACCCGCGTGGATACTGAGGAACGGGAGGTTGCGGCGAAAGGCGAAAGCGTCGAAATGCCGGCTGGTGAGGGCCACTCCGTTCACCTCATGGAACGAATCGGTGAAGAAAGCAACCCTGGGAGTAAAGGCCATGATGATTACGACGCTTTCGCGGTTCAGTAAGTTGCGGAGATCATGAAATTTCTTTAACTTCCGGTTGCGGATTCGGTACTTGTTTGGTGGCGCAGATGTTTTCAAAAACGTCCCTGAGCTTCTCGGTGGCCTGTTTGGAAAACATGCCCGCGAGAGCGGCGACGGATGCTACGCCGTAAGGGTTGAGATTCGCGGTAGCCGCCTCGCCCGAGCCGCTGATTAGACCGGCGCGAAGCACAAAGTAAACCACCAACGCGAGTGCCGCGCCGATGCTGGGACGCAGGAAGTACCACCATCCCCAGCTTTGCAGAAGATTGCGGTTGCCGGCATAGTGAACGAACGACGTAGCCAGGTGGATGTAGCTGCCGAGCGCTCCGGCGGCGGCGGCGATGATGAGGAACCGGCCTTCGGGGGACCAGACGGCGGCGCCGGCCGTGGTCAACGCCACCGGCCAGACCCTGACCAGCAACGCGATCAGGGATATGTTTAGCGCCACGATGTAGATGGCGACGGCGGCCTTGAGGGGCATCGCCATGGGTACAGAAGTTGAATCTTCATTCATAGAATTCTCTCTTCGACGGGCGGATTTTGGGCCCTGTCTTTTCGGTTTGAGGATAGGGTGGGGGCGTGCGGGGCTGTGTGAGTTTTGAAGGTATGTTATTGATTTGGTGGCGAAGATAGTTGGAAGATTTGTCGGAACGGGAAAAAGCAGGGTGCGGCTTCTTGTTTTTCTGGTACTCTGAGGCCATGAAGATCACGGTGGAACTTCCCGATGATTTAGCCCAGCACGCCGATCCGGGGCGCGAAGCACTTGAGATGCTCGCGATTGAAGGCTACCGGTCTGGTGCGCTGTCACATTATCAAGCTAGTGTCCTGTCATAAGAGTTGAACACGGGCACAAGAGCGCTCGCCGAGGGGTCGCGCGCAGACAAGGTGTCTGCCCCACCTTGCGCCCGGTAGCATGTTGTAAAGAATTAGCCGGGACGGCGCACTAGCCAATTGCTGGGGTTATCCCGATTTGAATTTGATGGTTTTCTTAAGAAGCGACGAATCTACGATCACGCATGTGATGTGGAAGATTTTGAGCAGGACGTAAGGACGCTGCGTCAGTTGGAGGCTCAGGGTCTGCTGCCTAAATGATTGCCGTCGTGGCTGACACGTCTCCGCTAAACTACCTCATCCAAATCGACCGCCACCAAGTTCTGCCCATTCTTTACCAGCGTATTTTGATCCTCAGCGCGGTTGCGAGGGAACTTTTGGCCTACTGCCGGACATTGAGGGCAAACAACTGTTTGCCCGATTTTCTGGTTTCAAGTTCGTTAACGGGCCATTTGCGTGCTAATAGCAGAAGGGAACCAATGTCCCTACAGGCGTTTGGCATTATGCTCCTCGGAGTTAAGAGCTTGATGAAGAAGCATTTTGAGATACGTCTGGTACCGCAGACCTTTCGCGGCGGCCAAAGTTCTCGCTCGCGCGAGGTCATCTTCTGCTAGCCGGATGGTGATCGTTGGTGATGCTCCGGCCTGTTTGGCGCGTTCGCCGGCAACTCGTGCCACAGTTCCTTTGCCCATTTTGCCCAAACCCTTGGCTTGCTGGAAGCGGTTCAAGATTAGGTTCTGATTCTTCGCCCACCACTCGGCTTCCTGCGTCTCAGTCTCAAAGTGCGGTTGTTTCTTGGCCATCTTGTGAATCACCTATCCCTTTCCTGGTAGTAAAACTGAATGAGCCGTTTGATTGGTTCGAACGCCGTTACGACACGTACGCGATCTTCGCGCCATGTGGTCACCACAAGAAGAACGCGGCCCCTCACTGTCGCCCGGAGGTTGAGGTGGCGCTCCTCCCCTTCGACGATTTCCATCCCAAGGTCCACCGGATTGTTGAGGATGACTTGCTCAGCCTCGTCCGGCAGGACGCTATGGCGGGCCACGTGGCGGACATTCGTTTCGTCCCAATCAAACTCGATCTCGCGGCTATTCATGCTCCTTGTTTGATTGTACCTCTTGTGTAGGTACACAAATCTGCTTAAAGCAGACTGGGAGGCAGGGAACTACCGCAGTTCAGCTCAGACGCTCGATCATGGCAAAGACCAAACACAAGAGTCCGAATTATCCCCGGCTTGCTTTCGACGTCGCTTTGGACAAGACGAGCATACTCTACAAGAACCAACATAATCACTCCGCCTCTACTGAGGCGATCGCCCAAGCTCTCGGCTAGACGGGCGCCACCAACGGGACGACGAAAGCCGTGATAGCTGCTCTTAAGTATTACGGTTTGTTGGAATCATCGGGCGATGGCCTCCGCGTCTCGGAAGATGGAATCGGGGCCGCCCGCAAACGCTATGGTGCACTGGCCAAGATAAGCGAAAACCTCACAGGGGATGAGAGCGATGGGTGATCTTGTCAATCGTATCGCGCGCGATCTCTTTCTTCCGCCAGTCGATCTACGCTCCCTGATCCGGAGTGCACCTATGCGCTACAAGGTTTGCTCAATTCAGAAGCATAGCGGGAACGGTCATCGCATCATTGCGCAACCCACTCCAGCGGTAAAGGAGTTGCAACAGTGGACTGCGGCAAAGATACTGTCGGCTTTCGACGTTCACCCGGCAGCAACGGCCTATAAAAAAACTACCAGCATCTTAAAAAACGCCGCCGTTCACAAAGACAGCAGATTTCTATTGAAGCTGGATTTCGAAAACTTCTTCAATTCGATAGTTAGCCAGGACTTTTTGACTTTTCTTGACCGCCGACAGGTAGACCTTGATGCGATTGACCGCCAGTTGTTGTGCCGAATCCTGTTCTGGCGTCCAAAGGGCCCCGCTGAATTGGTAATGTCCATAGGAGCGCCAAGTTCACCGGCGCTGTGTAACATCCTTCTGTACGATTTCGATGTTCTGGTCGCGACTCATTGCGCGGCAGTCAACGTGTCTTGCACAAGGTACGCGGACAACATGGCGTTCTCGTGTGATGAACCCTGGAGATTGAAAGAGATTGAACAGTGGGTTGCGCACCTAGTGGATGAGACAGACTCGCCCCATCTAAAGATCAACCAAGCGAAAACACCTGATGTCTCGAAGAAATCAAGCCGTCGCGTTACGGGACTAGTCTTGACCAACGAGGGTGCCGTTTCACTTGGACGGGATCGCAAGAGAGAACTGCGCGCGAAAGTCC
>JANXXV010000938.1 GCA_025350445.1 Bryobacteraceae bacterium
TCCAAATGGTTTGTCGGCTCGTCAAGCAAGACCAGATCTGGACTGGCGATGACGGCCTGCGCGATGGCAAGCCGCTTGCGCCAGCCACCAGACAACGACAGGGCACGGACGTCGGGGTCGCTAAAACCGAAACGGCTGAGCGTGATGTCAATGAGAGATTCACGCTCGTAATCTTCAAGGTGCAGCCCACCCAATGCAGCATCTAAAACGGCTGCAACGGTAATATCGGAGTCAAAAACCGGATCCTGCGGAACGTACCCGGTGGTCACCAGTTTACGAAGCGATACACCGCCGGAATCAGGAGTCTGCACACCGGCAAGGATCTGGATGAGCGTGGACTTGCCAGCACCGTTCGGCCCGATGAGACCGATGCGCTCCCCTTCCGAGATGGTCAGTGATATATTTTCAAATAGCGGACGAGCGCCGAAGGTTTTGCTGATGGATTGACAACTGATGAGCAGGGACATTGCGGAAAAGGGTTTGAGAGTGGCTGAACCGTTAGTCTAGCACCCAGCAAGGCCTCCACCCGAAGCCGGGCTTATGGTATCCTTCCTATGCGTCCTAGACGCGTCAAAGTTTTATAGAAAAGGAATTAGTGAATGAAAGAAACAGGTACAGTGAAGTGGTTTAACGCTGCGAAAGGTTTTGGATTTATCCAGCGTGAGAATGGGGAAGATGTTTTTGTGCATTTCAGTGCTATTGAGGCTTCTGGCTATCGCTCGCTTGACGAGGGCGCCAGAGTTCAGTTCACGGTGAAAAGCGGACCGAAGGGATTGCAGGCTGAGGATGTGGCCGCCGTTTAACTTAAATGGAGCCGGCTTCGCGCCGGCTTCTTTACAGTTAACTCAAGAGTTTCACGAAGGACATCACTTGAAAAACATATTTGTGGGAAGCCTTAGTTTTAACGCCACGGAAGACGACCTGAGACAACTGTTCGGGCAGCATGGAACCGTGGAGCGAGCCAGTATCCTGATGGACCGCGAGACAGGCCGTTCGCGCGGTTTCGGATTTGTGGAAATGTCAAACGATAGTGAAGCCGAAGCAGCGATCGCCGCGCTGAATGGAGCCAACCATCTGGGCCGTACGATCAACGTGAACGAAGCCCGTCCGAAAGGCGAAGGCGGCGGCAGCGGTCCACGCGGCGGCGGCGGATATGGCGGTGGCGGTGGTGGCCGGCCGAGTGGCGGCGGTGGTGGCGGGGGCGGGGGCCGCAAAGGCGGACAGCAGGACGATTATCGCGGCCAGGCACGGCAACCCCGGGAACCTCGCTGGTAGGCAGTGGCGCTCCTCTAACTAACTGCTACGCAACACGCTGAGACTTCACAGCCTGAGACTTTGCAGCCGGCTTAGGAGCGGCACCGGGAAACCGCTTGACGGTTGATGGGCGCCGCTCAGCCGCGCATTACGGGCTGCCGGGAAATCCCCTCTTTCCGCGATCGCATGTCAGCCGGATTACCGGCGGTGGTGCGCTTGCGAACGCAGGCTCAGAGCTATCGTGCGAACCTGTTAGGAGGGAGACCGAACTCACCGATCAACGGATCTGGGGCACGGTCGTTGCCTGCGCCCTTGCTTCGCGCAACATGAAAGTGTACGAAACACTCTCCACCGAGGCGGGTCAACGTCTTTCCCCGCAAGCAATGGAAGCGGCGAAAGCCGCTGCCACGCTGATGGGAATGAACAATATCTATTACCGTTTTCTCCATTTGACGTCTAACAGCAAGTGCGCGGCTATTCCAGCGCGGCTGCGAATGAAAGGCATCCGGACTCATGGAATCTAGCACAACGACTTCGAGTTGTGGTGGGTGGCGGTATCCGCGGTGAATGGCTGTGGCGCATGCGTCGAATCGCACCAGCAGGGTCTGGTGGATCGCGGCGTCGGCGAAGAGACGATTCTGGCGGTGGTGCGGATTGCCGCTGTGGTTCATGGCCTGGCTGGGGTTTTCGATGCGGAGGCAACCGCTTCCTAAAAAGGAGATCACATTGATTACAGAGAACGGTACTAGCCGGCAGGACGTTATCAGGAAGCTTGGAGAATTGATTAAAGCTACCAAGGTTGGAATGTTGACCACGGTGGCGGATGAGGAAGGGACGCTGCGTAGCCGGCCCATGGCAACGCAGCACGTGGAGTTCGACGGCGACTTATGGTTTCTGACGAGCATCGACTCACCGATAGCGAGTGAGATCGAAAAAGACCACCGCGTGAACGTCAGCTACGCCGATTTGGGCGAAAACCGGTACATCTCAGTTTCAGGCACGGCCCGCGTGATGCGCGATCAAAAAAAGATCAAGGCCTTGTGGAGTCCATGGTACAAAGCTTGGTTTCCCAAAGGGGCGGATGATCCGTCGATCGCGTTGCTCCGGGTGCAGGTGGATAGCGCCGAATACTGGGACGGCCCTTCCAGCACAATTGTGCAGCTTGCCGGGTTCGTGAAGGCGCTGGCAACCGGGGAGCAATTCAAAGGCGGCGAACACGAGAAGATTTCGCTCTAAGATCACGCGCGCTCGATCAATAATGGATCGCGAACGCGGGCTGCCCGCTTCACCAGCGGCTCATTCAGAAAAGTCACGAACGGGATCAGCAGCCGGATTCTTTTCAGCACTTCGGGTACGAAGGCGTCTGTGATTGCCAATTGCGGATCGAGCGAAGTCCGCAGCAGCCATTGTTTTCGTTTTAACAGGTCGACCGCTTTGTGATCGGGATCGAAGCCCTGCGGTGCGCGCTGGAGCAGGTCTCCACGGAGATCGCCGAAACAATCCAGCAACGGTTTCGCTTTCAGGATCTTTGCCAGGCGCGCGTGATGTTCCGCCATGTGCTGGCGCAATGCAAGCAGTTCCGGAGGCGTCGGCATATATGATCCACCGGCGACGACTGTCTCGGCGGCGGACAGCGAAATATAGAGCACGGCGCCTCCTTTTCTGTCGGCCCGTTGTTGCCAAAAGAGAGCGGAGGCGTTCGTTTTGTAAGGCGTCTTATCGTGCGCAAACCGGGTGTCGCGGTAGATGCGGAAGATTGCCTTCTTCGGCTCGGTGACGAATGCGGGCGCCGTGGTCGCCAATTCCCGATTCACCGTTTCGATGAGTTCGAGCATCGGCGTCTTCACGAGTTCCTCATATAGAGCCTTTCGCGGCTGGAACCAATCCCGGTCATTGTGCTTCTTGAGGTCCCGCAGAAACTTCAACGACTGCGCTGAGAAGAGAGGCATCTCTCTATTCTGTGACACGATTTCCGACAACGCGCCCCATGGTCTGATACAGTTTTTTCCATGATTATAAAACCCAGCCGCAGATCCGTGGTTGCCGGTATTTTCACCGGCGCCGGCATGACAGCGTTCGCGCCCGCGCAGGCACTGGCCCAATCGAAAGGCAACAACGCACCAATCACTCCGAAAGAGAAGCTCACCATCACCAAGCTGGAAACATTCCTCGTGAAACCCCGGTGGATGTTTCTGAAGATTCACACCAACGTGGGCATCGTGGGCCTTGGCGAACCTATCACTGAGGGCCGGGCGCTCACATGCCAGACGGCCGTCAAAGAAATTGAGCCGTATTTGATCGGCAAAGATCCACGCATGGTGACGCATCACTGGCAGGCGATTTACCGCCACGCGTTTTATCGCGGCGGACCGATCCTTACCAGCGCGCTCAGCGGCATCGATCAGGCATTGTGGGACATCAAGGGAAAAGCGCTGGGTGTTCCGGTTTACGAATTGCTGGGCGGCCCCACGCGGAACAAAGTTCGGGTTTACTCGCACGCGAACTCGCCGGCTCAGATCACGGCGGACTTAGCCAAAGGATTTACAGCGTTCAAGACCGGCCCCGCTAAGTTGAACCGCAAGCCTTCGCACTATATCGAAACGCCGAAAGCGGTGCAGTATGCGGTGGAGCGATTCGCCGAACTGCGCAAGACTGCGGGCGACGAATGCGATATCGCGATCGACTTTCACGGCGCCATCAGCCCGGCTACCGCGAAGCTGCTGATCAAGGGCCTGGAACCCTATAGCCCGATGTTTGTGGAAGAGCCCTGTCAGGCGCAGAATCACGATGTGATGGCCGAGATTGCGCGCGGCACTCACCTTCCCATCGCCACCGGTGAGAGGGTGTTTACCAAGTGGGGCTTCCGCGAAGTGCTGGAGAAGAAAGCCGCCGTTGTTTTGCAGCCCGATCTGTGCCACGCCGGGGGCATCACGGAAGTGCGTCTGATTGCCGGGATGGCCGAGGCGTATTACGCAACCGTGGCCCCGCACAATCCGCTGGGGCCTATTTCACTGGCGGCAGGCGTGCAGATTGCCGCCTCCATTCCGAACTTTCTTTGCCAGGAGCAAGTAAGCCTGGGCGAGGGATATATCAAGCAGCCGTTCACGGTGAGCAAGGGCTACCTGGCGCTGCCGACCGCGCCGGGGCTGGGCATTGAACTGGATGAGAACGCGATGGCGGACAAGATCGGGCACGATTGGAAAAACCAGGAAGCCTACGATGCCGACGATGGCAGCGTAGTGGATTGGTAATGTCGATTGGTAATGTCGATTGGTAATGTCGATTGGTAGACTCGATTGGTAAGATCAAAGCAATGAGTCAAAAGTCTATTCTTTCTTCGATCGTTGAGATTGGCGTGGTGCCCGTGGTCCGCACCACATCGGCCGAGGCGGCGATCAAGTCCATTGAAGCCATCTATCGCGGTGGCATTCTTACCGCTGAGATTACGATGACGGTGCCCGGCGCCATCCGGGCACTGGAAAAGATTGCCGATCAGTTCGGCGATAAGATCATTCTCGGCGCCGGCACGGTTCTAGACCCCGAGACGGCGCGGGCCTGCATGCTGGCGGGCGCGCAATTTTTCGTGACGCCCAGTCTGAACCTGGCCACCATTGAGATGGCCAAGCGCTATTCGAAGGCGATCTTCCCGGGCGCGCTCACACCCACCGAGGTTGTGGCAGCCTGGCAGGCGGGCGCGGACGCTGTGAAAGTATTTCCGTGCGGCGCCATGGGCGGAGCGAAGTACATTAAGGCTCTAAAGGGCCCGTTCCCGCAGATCGAAATGATTCCGACGGGCGGTGTGAATTTGGAAACGGCCGGCGATTTTCTGAAAGCCGGTGCGTGTGCCGTGGCGGTTGGCGGGGAATTGATTGACCCGCAAAGCATCAAAGAAGGCAAGTACGAAGTATTTGAAGAGCGGGCGAAGCAATATCTGGCGGCTATCCGCAAGGCTCGGGCGGAAATGAACGCCGGCTAAGCTGGTACACTTTAGGATCAGACATGGCGCTCAGCAAAGATCTTCTGGAAATATTAGTGTGCCCGCTCTGCAAGGCTTCGTTGGACTTGAAGCCGGACCAGAGCGGGCTGAAATGCACTCAGTGCAAGAGAGTTTACCCGATCCGGGATGACATCCCAGTGATGTTGATCGACGAAGCGAAGATCGAAGAGTAGCTGGAAAGCCGGGGCATGGAAAATGCGCTTGAGCGGCTCGCTTCCGGATCGCGGGTGGCTGTTATCCGGCTGCGTTCCCTGGGCGACTGCGTACTCACCACGCCGGCGCTTGCGATCCTGAAGCAGAGCAGGCCCGATCTGCAAGTAGCGGTGGTGGTGGAGGACCGTTTCGCCGCCGTATTCGACGGGAATCCCGATGTACAAACGATTCTGCCGCCGGCCGTGAACGCGGTAGGCCGATGGCGTCCGGACCTTTGCATCAATCTGCATGGTGGAACGCGAAGTATGCTGCTGACAGCCGGGTCGGCGGCAAGAATGCGCGCCGGCTTCGCGCACTTTCGCGGAGCAGGCATTTACAATCTGCGCATTCCCACGGCGCAGGAAATTCTCGGCGTTAACCGCAAGGTGCATACGGCCGAACATTTGGCGTCCGCCATGTTTTATCTTGGCGCGGCGGTTCAAACCATCCCGCGGGCGAAG
>JANXXV010000944.1 GCA_025350445.1 Bryobacteraceae bacterium
CGTTGATCGGGAGCTAATGATGGGCGGCGCATAATTATTGGCCGCGGATGGACGCCGATAAACGCGGATTTTGAGATGAACCCCTACTGTGAGACACGACTTGGCCTGTCCAGCTATTTCTTGGACACTACACTAGTGTCCTGTCCCCCGTAAGAGTTGAGGACGGGCGCAAGAGCGCTCGCCGAGGGGCGAGCGCGCAGACAAGGTGTCTGCCCCACCTTGCGCCCAGTAGCCTGTTGTAAAGAATTAGCCGGGACGGCACACTAGAAGTGGATTCCGATTCGTGTCCCCCAGGTTCCAAATCCGCCGTTGGTTCCCGCTATCTTATTCCAGCGGCCATCAAATCCGAGAGACAGGCTCTTCAACAGGCGGTATTCGAATCCATAACCGGTGTGGAGGCCCAGGTCCAGATTGCCGTGGCCGCCTGGCAGCCCCCGTTGTTCCAGTTCGGGGGATTGCGAGATCTGGCCGGCGACCAGCGGCCCGCCAAAGGGAGCCTGACCGCCAAAGTTCCGGTTCACGAACGCAAGGATATCCGGCGGCAGTTGCGCATCCTGCCGCACCCCGTATGAAGACGGAGTTCCGCGCGCCGGGTTCTGAGTGTGGATGGTAACGAAGATGCCGAGGCCCAGTACGCCGTAGGGGCGGATTCGCCAGCGGTCCAAGGCGGTGCTGGTGTATTTCAAAGAGAACGGTACTACTTGCAATACACGCAGCCGTGTTTCGGTGGACATGGTGACCGGAAACGGAGCGGCCCCGGTACCGCTAAGCGCGGCGGTAACGTTCTGGAGTCCGCCGGTGGGATTCAAAGCGGTTAGAACCGTGAGATTCGCCACCTGCGCCACATTGGAGGTAGTCGGGAAGGTGGTGCGGGACTCGGTCATCCCGACCAGAATTTCGTAGGAGATCTTCCCGCGCATCCGATCCGGCTTGTCGAGCAATGGTAGATCGATGAATCCGCCTTGAAACAATCCGTTGTTCAGACGGAACGGGCTAGCGGACCGGGAGATTAGCAAGCCCACCTCAGCGCCAATTTTTCCGATTTCCGGGACCAATTCCGGCGGCATCTCGAACCGTGGTTTGATGGCTCCGACCGGAGTGGGTTCGGGCGGCAACGGCTGCGCGGGTTCCAGGGCCGCCAACGGCTCCGGCGGCGAAGCGGTTGGCTTGCCGATCAGTTCCCGAAGCGCGCTTTCGAGAGAGGCCACCCTTTCTTCGAGTGCCCGGATGCGTTCACTATCCGCGGCGGTGGCAGTTGCCGGCGCGGGGATGAGAAGGAAAGTGGCGAGAAGTACGGATAGGGGTTTCATAACGCGAATTCCAGCTTAGCCGATCGGTTCGATACGATGGAAGGAGAACGCCATGGCCGACCAACTCTTTCTTTCGTACCGCCTTCGGGGATTCACCGAGAACAACATGCTGCGGCACTTCGAAAAAATGCTGCGCCAGTTTCCGTTTTCACGGCTGGACGCCGGCGGCTGTGTGCTGCACGTCCTCGCAGTGTCCCGCGAAGAGCCTCCGCTGATAGAGCTGCCGCTGCCCGATCCGCTGGACATCGACCAGGCGCTTGCTTCGGCGAAAGAATTCGCGGGCGGCGATTGCGCGGTGCAACTGGAGGCGAAGTGGGACCTGTGGCAGTATGGCAAGGATTGGGAATTGACTCCTACCCGGGTGATTCTGTCCTGTTTCGGACCGCGATTTGAGAGCGAAGATACAGACCATTTGCGGATCGATTTCGGATTGGATGCGAGTTTCCTGCCGCAAGCCGAATTCCCGAACAATGCCTTTATGGCGCAATCGAACATTCGCAGCCTGCTCCATCTGGCAGCGGAACTGGACCGGAATCTGAACGTTGAGAAGAAGCGGCTGTGGTCGGATTCAGGCGAAAACTTCGCCGAGCGGTTGCAGTGGGCGCTGGAAGTTACGGCGCGCTAATCGGTCGGTTCAGCAACTCTTCCACCGCGCCGGTGAGCATCTTGGGAACGAAGGGCTTTTGCAGGACGGAGAATTGGCCGCGAACATGTTCGGGTAAGGAACGCACATCGAAGGGATAGCCGCTGCAAAGCAGCACACGGATGTTCGGATTCAGATCCACCATCCGCAGAGCCATCTGTTCGCCGGACATTTCGGGCATCGTCAAATCGGCAACGACAAGCCGGAAATCCTCCGGGGCTGCTTCAAACCTTGCCAAGGCGGCGGACGCGCTGCTATTGGACGCAACCTGATAGCCCATGCGGCCGAGGAAAGTTTCCATCAGCTTGAGCAGTGCCGCTTCGTCATCCACCAAAAGGAGCTTTGCTCCCACTAAGTCGCCCATTGCATTATCAGCCTGGTGTTACCAGCTCGGAATCGGAACCTCCGTTGGAGACCAGTATATTCCTAGTGACACTGAGTACGCAGGGCGATTCGTCCCGTTGATCGAGAATGTGCGGAAATCAGTTTGCAGAGAAGTGCTCAGGTGCCGGGACACGCTATAAGTGGCGGCGCCTCCGCCATAATAATTGCGATAGTGCTGCAGCGTTTGAAAGACGCTGGAGAATTGACTGCCGCCGGCGGAGAAACTAAGCGTTACCTTACGGATTCCGGAATAGCTATACCCCACGCCGGCATTCAGCGACCGGGAAGTCAAATACACTCCGTTCCCCGGCGTAACACCGGCGCCCGCCGAGCCGGTAAAAGTGGAACGCCCCCGAGCGTACGTCAGAGCACCCGAATACTGCGGCACATAGTTGATGCGATAAATGGCCTGATACCCCGATACTTGCCCTAGAATTTCGGCTACTTCCGGACTGAGAGTAACCTGATTAGCTCCTAACGTTTCGATCCGGTAGATCCCTCCGCTAAACGTTATGTCAAGGCCCGGAGCCAGTTTGCGGCCATAGTTGCCGCTGACGCCGTGCAGGTCGGAAGCGCCGAACGCGCGGGGAAAAGAGAAGTGGGTGAAGTTGTAACCGACTCCAAACTGGTCGCGGCGTGAGACCCGGTAGGTGACCTGGGCGGTGGCCCTATACCCGTTCACGCCAACCAACGCTTTGGAGGCGCGGTGGACCGTAAATCCATCGCCGCTGAGCGTGAAGTTGAGCCGGGAGCTTTGGCGGTAGGTCAAGCCGACGCTCGTTTGCACGTAGGAAGTCCGGTTATCGAAAATGTTGTTGGTAGGAATGCCAATCAGGTTCGAGTCCAGCACGGAGGTTGGCGTGATAAATCCACCGTTCGCATTCGTGCTGGTTCCACCCACGGCGGTGACGTGAAAGATCATCCTGCGGGTGGCTTGCCAGGTGTATTGCAAGTCGATCGCCTGCTCGCTGCCGTCGGCATAGGAATGTCTGCTGTAGCGGCGGTAGTCACCTCTATAATCTATGCCGATAGAGGAATTCTTCCAGGAATGGCTGCCCGTAAGTCCGCCGTTGACCGTACCGCCGTAGAGCACCTGTTGATCCGGGGAGCCACTGCCGGTATCGATCGGTATGGAGCCGTTATTGTAAGAGCCGCCGATTCCGGCGTAAAAATTGAAGCTGACCGGTCTGCCGCCAGCCTGTCCCGGCCTGGCGCCGCCCCGGCTGAGAATGGAAGGACCTCCGCCGCCGTCGAACTGCGCCAGGCAGGACGCGGCGAAGACGAGGGCGATTAAGGCCGCTCTTGCGACGGCTCCATGAGCCTGCGACATATCCTTCCGTTTCATCGATTTCCAAGGCGCGGAGCCAGTCGGCCTTCTCACAATTAATACTGACCTGTGCGGCGGGGTATGTCAAGCAAAGAGGCGGCACCCCAGTGCGAAACAAGCCAATTCTCGGGTATTTGGGGGGATCAAACGGAAAATCTTTGAAAGGAGGGGGCCGATTGGTGGCATATAGTAATGTAAGCTGCCGCCATAAGGAGGCGTGTTCCGAATGCGAACTATGAAAATTCTCAGCCCGATATTGTTAGTATCGGCAGT
>JANXXV010000437.1 GCA_025350445.1 Bryobacteraceae bacterium
TCCCGAATCATAAGCGCCATCCTGGCGGATAGCTGCCGAGCCGGTGCACCGCCGGCCAATCCGGGTGTCTGCCCAATTTGCAGATCTCTTGTATCGCCAATACGCCACTTCCCGTTTGCAGCGGAAGTCCCGCCGCATTTCCTCAGATCCCTGTCCCGCCGGACCGGCCTTCTTGATGCCGCATAATTGTGGTTACGTGTTCACTGGAATCATTGAAGAGCTAGGCACAATTCAATCGCTCGAATGGCGCGGAGAAGCGGCACGTCTCCGCATATCCTGCGCCATTGTTCTAACGGATGCCGCGGAAGGCTGCAGCATATCTGTAAATGGAGTCTGCCTGACGGCCATCGATCTCGAACCGTCTTCGTTCGCCGCGGACCTCGCCCCGGAAACCCTTCGGCGCACAAATTTAGGCGCGCTTGCCAAGGGCGCGCTGGTAAACCTGGAACGCCCGCTCCAAGCCGCCGGCCGCCTCGGCGGTCACGTAGTCCAAGGCCACATCGATGGAACCGGTGAATTTCTATCGTTCGATCAACTCGGCCACGATAACAACTGGTGGTTGAAGATCTGCATTCCCGAAGAACTCGACCGCTATGTAGTATTCAAGGGATCGATAGCGATTGACGGCATCAGTCTGACAGTAGCCGCCATCGAAGACCGCGTGGTTTCGGTCACCATCATTCCGCACACCTATCAACACACGGCGCTCCGCACACACAAACCCGGAGACTTCGTGAACCTGGAATGCGATATCTTCGCCAAGTATTTGGAGAAGATGATTCGTCCTAGAGAATAGTCCCCGTATCGCCGGGCAGCAGAATCTGCCGGATCACTTTGATTGGAACTCCGCCCTGTTTGACGAAATCGTTGTGGAACGTCTCCAGCGAGAATGCCGTTCCCTTTGCCTTCTTGTAGTCCTCGCGCAGCTTCAAAATTTCCAGCTTGCCTAGCGTGTAATACAGGTACGTAGGATTAAAAGCGCCGCGCCGCGATTCTCCGTAAGCCACCTTCGGTTCCTGGAATGCTTTCGTCACAAACATGTCCCGGCCCTGTTCCACCGTCATATTCTGCGTGTGCAGCTTGATCCCCACTACATAACGCACATCTCGCAGCAATGCTTCCGACAACTGCGCCAGCCGGATTTTCGGATCGCCGCCGCCGAATCCTTCCTCCAGCATCATCTGTTCAGAGTAGTGCGCCCAGCCTTCGGCGTTGCTGCTGCAAAAAAGCAGCTTCCGCGTCTTGGTGGGAAACTTCGACGCATAAAGGAACTGCACGAAGTGGCCCGGATACGCCTCATGAATGGTGATAATATCCATCACCGGTTTGTTGTAAAGCCGCAGGTGCTCCTCGGTTTCCTTGGCGGTCCAGTTCTTCTCGGGCGGGGTGATGTAATAGAATGCCTCCTTCGCCTTTTTCTCATAAGCCCCGGGTGTGTCCATTGACGCGAAAGACCCCGACCGTGCATAAGGCGGAGTCTCCATGATGGTCGGCCGCACCTCGGAAGGAATGGTGATGATCTTCTTTTCCAGAATGAACTGCCGGATGCTTTCAATCGTGTTCTTGGCGGACGGGATCAGCGTCTCCGCCGTGGGATGATCACTCGAAATCGATTTCATCACTTGCGCCGGAGTTTTACCCGGATCGATCTTGCGAGCCGTCTCCACAAAATCCTTGTAGTCCTTTTCCAGATTCGCCTCGCCGATCGCCAATACCTTGTCAAGCGGCAGGTCCACCATCTCATCCCAAAGCAACTTATTGGAAAAGTTTTTCGCCCCAATCGCATAGATCCCGGTAGACTTCGGCAACAGCTCGGTTTTCAAATACTTCACCACTTCTTCGAAGGCCGTAACCGCACCCTGGTTTGCAGTCTCGAATTCCTTCAGCAGCGCGGCATCGCCACCGGCTGCATCCTTGGCCCAGGCCGCCAGCGTATCGCGGAAGAAACCAACCGATCCAGATGCCTCTTCAATGGCAATCTGCGTAAACTCCTTCGGCGGAATGGCCATGTTCGCGCGCAGATCCTGCATCACCTTAGGGACCTGCCGCAGGCGTAGGATCACGGATCGCAAGCGCTCCGGACCCGGTGCGAAGTCGCGCTTGATCAGCAGGTCGATGGCGCCCCCAGGTAGCTCGATGTAAGCCTTCGGGCTGCGCCGCCACGTCTCAATCACCTGGATGTCCTGCAATTCGCTCTTGATCTGTCCGTCCAGAATGGCGGCGTCAATCGCTTCGCCGGCAGCCAGCTTCCCGCGCCTCAGCCCATCCAGCCGCGTACCCAGGCTCAGCAGCGCGCCGATCCTTGCCTGAAACGCCGCCGCGGAATAGTCTTCCAACTTTCCGTCGTATTCGTGAAAGCCATTCGCGGTTCCCGAGGTTGGACTGAATTCGAACAGCGCTTTGAAATAATCGTCCACGAACGTACGGAAGGCTACAGAAGCAATGGGCTCCACCGCGGGCACTGGCTTATCTCCGGAACAAGAAACGAAAACTATAGAGTACGAAATCGCCAGCGCGCCGGCGGTCCATTTGCGCATTACAGCCTCCAGTTCGATCTTACCGTTTGAGTTCCTGCGTAATTTCAGCCGCCGCCGCGCGAGCTTGCTCCACCTGGCCAACCTCGAAGCTGATGGCGCCCACTTTGGCGTGTCCCCCGCCGCCGTAGCGCTCGCAGATGGTCGCTAGATTGTGCTTCAGCGGCGCTGTCACCCAGGGATTCGATCCCACCGAGACCTTCGTGCGAAACGTGGACGTGCTTACCGACACCGTGTAGCTGGAATCCGGAAACAGATAGTACGGAATGAACTTGTTGTACCCTTCCATCTTGTCCGCGATCAGATCGAAAAACACCACGCCGCCGGAGTTGACCGCGGCATTGCGGATGATGTCGATGGACTTTATATGTTGTTGGTACATCGGCACGTACAGTTGCTGAATATCGGGCTGGGCGATGATCTGTTCCAGCGTTAAATGCCGCATCCAGCGGATAATCTTCTGCACGGTCTCGGATCCCTTCGATCCCTCAATCACAAGCGTAAGCTGCATCGCCGGAGCCCGCAGTTCCACTGCTTCCCGAGAACTGGCGTACTGCGCGCCGTCGATAATTTCGGCCCACGTCACCAGTTCATTGAGGTCCTCCGCGACATAGCCAAACTTTTCCTTGGCTACCGTGCGGATGAAGTTTGTGCACGACCGGACACCCGGGTCGTACAGTTTCTTGCCGCTATGGTCTTGCCGGAAGTGCTCCGCATCCTCCGCGGAAAGAAAAGCGCTCTGATGATGATCGAACCACCAGGTGAGCTTCGGATTCGGACTGTATTTGAAATCGACGATGGCATTCTCATCGCCATCAAACAAACCGTCTTCAAATAACTGCGATGCCTTGTGCGCCATTCCCGTGAAGAGAAATTCGGAATTGGGATAAAATTTATCCTCGAGGAACCGGCTGAAAAATGCCGCCGATGCAGCCCCGTCGAAGCAGTGATCGTGATATAGAACTCGTATCCTCATGAAGGTTCGGTTAACAATAGGAAAACCGTCCAGTTTGCCTTACTGGCGCGGTAAATGCAAGTCACGCTGATTGGAGAGGCCAATGACACCCGGAATCTTGGAAGGAAAATCATGCCTGATCACCGGCGGTGCGTCTGGTATCGGCCGTGCAACCGCCCTGGCGTTCGCCGCCGCCGGAGCCAACGTTTTGGCCGCCGATATTCATCCCGGCTCTTTGCCGGAGTTGTCCTTTTTCGCGATGGATGTCCGGCGCGCGGAACAGATTCGCGCCGCCGTATCGAAGGCTGTTGCACTGCATGGCCGCCTGGATTGCGCGGTCAACTGCGCTGGAATCGGAGGCGTCCGCGCCACTACTGCGGATTACCCCGATGACGTGTGGGACCAGGTGCTCGCCGTGAATCTGACGGGCGTTTTCCACTGCATGAAGGAAGAGCTCGCCGTGATGCTGCCCCAGGGCAGCGGTGCCATTGTGAACGTGGCCTCGGTGGCCGGGGTCAGTGGCTTCGCCCGCCACTCCGCCTACACAGCCAGCAAGCATGGCGTAGTTGGAATTACTAAAGTGGCGGCGCTTGAGTATGCGCGCAAGGGCATCCGCGTGAATGCGGTTTGCCCCGGCTTTACGCGAACCCCGATGGTGGAAGAAATGCTACAGGAGCGCCCCGGCTTGGAAGAACGGCTGCAAGCCCGCATGCCCGTCGGACGCTTCGGAACCCCGGAAGAAATCGCCGGTTCGATTCTTTACCTGTGTTCCGACGACGCCGGCTTTATCACCGGACACGCCATGCTGCTCGACGGCGGGCTCACCGCGGGATAACCGTGTTACGCTGAAAATTCAAGTAATCAAGGCGGGTTTTGCGCACTTTCAGAATTCTTATTGCGGCTGCTTTTCTCTTCACCGGCAGCAAGGCCTTCGCCTCCGAATGGCTGAAGCTCACCAGTCCGAACTTCGAGCTGTATACTACCACCGGCGAAAAGAAGGGCCGCGAAGCAATTCTCTACTTCGAGCAGGTCCGCGATCTATTCGTGCGCATTCGCCCCGGTTCGCTGGTGAACCCGTTGCCGGTGCGCCTGATTGCCTTCCAAAGCGAAAAAGAATACAAGCGATTCCGCATCAATGAATTCGCCTCCGCCTACTACATCGGTGGCGACACGCGCGATTACATCGTAATGGGCGACATCGCTGCCGACCACTTTCCGGTCGCCGTCCATGAGTATTCCCACCTGCTCATCCAGCACGCCGGGTTGAAGCTTCCGCGTTGGCTCGACGAAGGCTGGGCGGACGTAAATTCCACCATGCACGCCGAAGCATCCCGCGTCACCATCGGCTCCCTGATCCCCGGACGCATGCGGACGCTCAATGAAAATGAGTGGATGAGTCTCGATGCGCTGACAGCCGTCGCCTACAATTCACCGGAGTATAACGAAAAGAGCAAAGCCGGAGTTTTCTACGCGCAAAGCTGGTTGCTGACTCACATGCTTTATCTGAGCAACACCTACCGCTCAAAGTTTTCGACATTTCTGTCTACGGTGATCGCGACGAATTCCTCGGAATCCGCGTTTCGGGAGGTCTACGGCAAGTCGTTGGCCGAGGTGAGCAAGGATCTGGAATCTTACGCCGCTTCAAACTCCGTCAACATCGCAGTTTTCGAGGCGAAGCTGGAAAAGTCTGCTGAGCGCCCGCTCGCGCAGCCCGCCTCCGATCTTGAAGCTGGCATAGTCCAGGCGGATCTGCTCAATCATCTTCGCAAGCCGGCCGAAGCTAAGGCGATTTACGACCGCCTCGCGCGCGACAATCCGAAAAGCTGGGAAGTGGAACAAGCACTCGGCTATTTGGATTGGCGAGCCGGTCGGAATGAATCGGCGAAACAGCATTTCGCGCGTGCCGTGAATTTGGGCTGCAATGACGGGCAGGCATTTTTCGATTTAGCGAAATTGTTGCAGGGCGATCGCGCGAACGACGCGCTGCTGAAGTCGGCACTCACAAGGGCCTTAGAACTGCAGCCCGGCCTTACCGATGCCCGCTTATTGCTCGGGTTTCACTACTACAACACCCACGACTACCCTCGCGTGATCGATGAGCTTGGAAAAGTGCAGAATGTCCCGCCGGAGCGCGCCGCATCGTTCTTCCAGGTTCTCGCATATTCGCAACTGGAATTGGGAAACAGAACCGCCGCCCGCCCCAATGCGGAAAAAGCGCGCGAACATGCCAGAACCCCCGAAGAAATCGGCAAGGCCGACGAACTGCTGCGATTCATCAACGTTGACCCCGTGCCGCAGCGGGAACTGCGGGCCGAGGGCACCCTGCAGACTGTCGAGTGTCTCGGCCGGGAAACAAAGATCCACATCGTGGCCGATGGCCGCCCCCGCACATTCCTCATCGCCGATCCCTCCCAAGTGCAGATGAAAAAGCCCCCCACACTCGACATCGTTTGCGGCGGCCAAAAGGGTGAGGCTGTTCTCGTGGAGTACACCTTGAACACAGATGCCGCATTGAACGCCGAAGGGATTGTCCGGACTCTGGAGATCAAGAGCAGGTGAGCGAACCCATCAATTTCGACCGCGCCGATTTCGTTGAGGTCTCGTCGCTCGTATGTAAGCTCTGCCGCCAGCCGCTGGAAATCCAGTATTACGATCTGGGCGGAGCGACAATCTGCGCCACCTGCCGCGACAAGGTAGAAGAGGGCCGGTCCGCCGATGCCGGTTCGCATCGCTTCCTTCGAGCCGCCGGATTCGGACTCGCCGCAGCCGCGGCCGGAGCGGTGATCAACGCATTGATTGTGAACTTAACGGGCTTTAAAATAGGCCTCATTGCAATTGCGATTGGATACCTGGTGGGCAGATCCGTCAGCCTTGGCTCGTACCATCGCGGCGGCCCGCGCTACCAGGCCCTTGCCATGGCCTTGACCTACATTGCCATCTGCATCGAATTCTTACCCCAGATGCTCGCCAGTATTGGAAACACTCACTCCGTCTTCCTCGTCGCCATTGCTTTCGCTATCTCGCTGGCGGCCCCCTTCCTTGTTCTCCTGGAGAATGGCGCGTCGGGAATTATCGGCTTGTTCATTATCGGGATTGGCGTCTATGAAGCGTGGAAGCTCAACAAACGCGGAACGCGCGGGATTGCCGGCCCATTCCCCATAGCAGCTTCGAAGTACCCGTCATGAACCACCACTACCGGAACAGACTACCCGGCGGCGGCCGTGAGAGTGTACCGAACCAGCGGCAAGAGCCGGACCCCATTCAGCGGAGTTTCCCAATTGCAGGCTGAAACTGCGGTGATCTGTCCGTCGTGTGGATTCAGCGTCGCGCAGTCGATGTTGAGCTGCCCCTCCTGCCACAAACTCATCTATGCGGACGCGCTGAATCGATTGGCCGCTGAAGCCGGCAGCGCTGCCGATCCGCGCATCGCGCTTGCCGCATGGCGAAAGGCATTGCCTTTGGTGCCTCCCGGTACCACCCAATACACCGCCGTGTCGGACAAGATACGCACACTGCAAGCCGAAATCGACGGTACGAAGGAACCATTCTCATTCCGCGCCTTCTTCAAGAAAATCGGTGGCATGGGCCCCATCGGCATCATCCTGCTAATCCTCAGCAAGGCGAAGTTTCTGTTCCTGGGCTTAACCAAGGCCGGAACATTCTTCTCCATGATTGTCGCCTTCGGTGTATACCTCACCATATACGGCTGGAAGTTCGCCGCCGGCCTCATCGTCACCACCTACATCCACGAAATGGGCCACGTCGCCGCGCTGCTGCGTTTTGGAATTCCAGCCTCTGCGCCAATGTTTATTCCGGGCTTTGGAGCTTACGTCCGCCTGCACCAATATCCGGCCAGCCCCGGCGAAGATGCGCGCGTTGGTCTCGCCGGGCCGCTCTGGGGCCTGGGAGCCACACTCGCATGCGCAGCTATCTGGTACGTCACCGGATCCCATACCTGGGCCGCCATTGCGCAAGTCAGCGCCTTCATCAATCTGTTCAATTTGATGCCGTTCTGGCAGCTTGATGGCGGCCGCGGCTTTCGCGCCCTGACTAAAACGCAGCGCTGGATTGCCTGCGCCGCCCTTGCCGGCCTTTACGCCATCACGTCCTCAGGCCTGCTGATCATCCTGCTGATCCTCGGCGTCATTCGCGCCATCTCGAAGGACGCTCCCCGCGAACCGGACAATCAGATGCTGGCACTCTATATATCCCTGGCTGCCGCGCTCTGTTTCCTCAGTCTGATCCCTGTCGCCGGTGTCCCGCGATGATCCGGATCGAAGACGTTGTGAATCTCCTTCGAACTTTCGATGCGGTCATCGACGGCGAAACGCAAAAGAGCAGGGAACTCATCCTCGCGCTTCTCGCCCACTCTCCAGCGCCATTCTCGCGGGATGTTTATACTCCCGGCCACATCACCTGCACCGGCGCGGTTTTGGCGCCCGGCGGCAACGCGGTCCTGTTGGTTCATCACAAGCGTTTGGACCGTTGGCTGCTCCCCGGAGGCCACGTGGAGATCCAAGACACAACTATCGGCGGCGTCGCCCGCAGGGAAGTAGTGGAGGAGACCGGCGCGTCACTCGAAGCCGCAACGCCGCTACTGGTGGGCATTGACGTCCATCCAATTCCGCCTAACAGGCGCGAGCCGCTCCACCTGCATCACGACCTCATCTTCGCCTTCCGGGCACACACGGAACAGTTTCAACTCTCTGAAGAATCCCGGGCAGTGGCGTGGTGCCCGCTGGATCGGTTCGACCGTTACGACTTACCCGCCAGCATCCGCCGCGGCGTTCTGAGCGCCGCCTCAAACATCCAGCCCCACTGACCGCATCAGCTCCAGTGCGTTACTTTTCTTCACCACGCCCGGCCGCATCAAATAGTCGAACGCAATCCGCCCGCCTTCCAGATGATCTTCAAAGTGGACATTCAGCGCGTGGGGCGCGAGTGATTCGGTGATGTGCGCCAGCGCCAGATCGTGCGTCGTCACCAGCCCTACGTTCCCCCGGCGCACCAGACTGGTCACAATCGCTTCCGCCCCAATCCGCCGGTCGTGCGAATTGGTGCCGCTCAGCAATTCGTCCAGCAGAAACAACAGCGGAATATTCCCGGCCCCTAAATCCACCACCTGCCGCAAGCGCGTGATCTCCGCATAGAACCGCGACTTGCCGTCCTGCAGCGAATCCTGCACTCTCATGGAAGCGCCAATCATCAGTGGCGACAGCCGCAGCCGCTTGGCACGCACCGGAGCGCCGGCCCAGGCCAGCACCGTATTCAATCCAACCGCGCGCAGCATCGTACTCTTGCCGGACATGTTCGATCCGCTCATCAACAGTAGCCGCATCTCCGCGTCCAGCCGGATATCGTTCCGTACACCGCTCTGCTCCGGAAGCAAAGGGTGCGCAATGCCTTCCCCGTCAAACAGCGGCGCGGCTTCGGAAAACTCGGGATACGGATCACCCGGATGTTCGGCCCCATACCCCGCCAGCGAACTCAACGCTTCCATCTCTGCCACCGCCGCCAGCCAACGGCCAATGCTGGGGCCTGATCTCTGCCGCCAGTCCTCAATCGCAATCGCACACTGCGTGGACCAAAGCACCAGACGCGCAAATAAAGCGAATCCCTGATTGCGGCTGGCGTCCTGCTTCTCAATCAATTTGTGCAGGGAGTGGATCTGCCGGGATGGCGGCATCCCCTCGGTTTCCAGTTCCGCCCGCAAGGCCAGCAGCCGCGGTGCCGTGAAAGGCTCACGCTCCAGGCGGCGCAGCAATTCCCCCAGCAGTTGTAAATCCCGCGCCGGCGATTCCACCGATCCCAGAATATGAATCACCCGCTGCCGCAGCCAGATCGCGAACCCGCTTTGGATCACAAGAAACAAAACCACCGGCCGGTAATTCCAAGCCTGAAAAAAATATCCGCTCACCAGCACGACGGTGATCGCAGCCATCCCCAGGGCGATCCAGCGAGCCGCGGCAGGCAGCGGGACCGGTGCAGCCAAGCCCCAGCGTGCCAGCGCCTCCGGATGCACTTCCGCGCGAATGTCATCGCCCAGCAGCGCCAGATCTTCGCGCAAATCGATCCGCGTCCGCAGATCGTCAATCGCTACCTGACGCCCGCCGGCCGTCACGGCATCGGCAGGCGTCATCAACCAGTTCGCTAGCATCGCTTCACCGGCGCCGGTCCGGGCGGAACTCAAGAGTTGGAAAAGCGAACCCTTGCCGAACAGATCCAGATCGTCCGCGTAAGCATGGGCCGGATCGCGGAACCGTTCGCCAGCCTCGCCGTCCCCGGCCCAACGGTCTTCCAGCCTGGCAATCCCGCGCTCATAATACGCAATGGCGCGCTTCTCATTTGCAAGGCTGCGCACCACCTTCTCGTGATACACCAGCAGCGCCACGAACACCGCCGCCGGCAGCGGCAGCAGCCAAAAATTCAGCCAGGTCAGCACAGCCCCCGCCACCACCACTGCCAGCCGCAAATTCCCGATCGTCTCGAATGCTTTCGCGTGCCGCGCCGCCGCTTCCCGCCGCGCCTCTAGCCGTTTCTTATATTCGGAGTGCAAATTTCAGTGTAGGGGACCGGACGGCATTCGCGCCGTCTAACCGCCATGAGACTTTCCATCATCGCAACAGCAGCTCTTTCGATCGGCCTTTGCGCCCAGGCCCAGATGCAGGACAACCCGGATCGGCTGCTTGATTGCGACCAGCAAAGCCAGTGGCGCGGCGACAACAAGGCCAGGCACTGCGAAATCAGGGAGCAAACCCTGCCCGCCAGCGGGAGAATCACCGTGGACGGCGGCCAGAACGGAGGCGTCTCTGTAAAAGGTTGGCTCCGCAACGACCTGCTGGTCCGCTCCCAGATTCAGACGAGTGCCCTCGCATTCAGTGAAGCCGACGCTCTCTCCAAGCAGATCAATGTCAGCACAGCCGGCGGCCAAATAAGCTCCACCGAGCCCCAATCGGGTAATGACCGCTCCTGGGCTGTCTCCTATGAAATCTTCGTCCCCCGGCAGACCTCCCTTTCCCTCAAAGCCCAAAACGGAGGAATTTCTATTTCCGATGTCCGCGGCGTCATCGAGTTTGACACGGTCAACGGCGGGACAAAGCTCAACCGGCTTGCCGGAACGGTCCGCGGCAAAACCGTAAACGGCGGTCTCTCGGTCGAACTCACGGGCGACCGGTGGCACGGCGCCGAATTCGATGCCACCACCACCAACGGTGGCGTAAACATGGTGATTCCCGCCAACTATTCCGCGCGGCTGGAAACTGCCACCGTCAATGGCCATATCAACATCGATTTTCCGGTGACGGTCTCCGGCAGAATCAACCGCGAGTTGTCTGTGAATCTCGGCAACGGCGGCCCGCTGGTTCGCGCCGTAACCACCAACGGCGGCGTTAACGTAAAGCGCAAGACCTAGCGGCGCAGGTTTCATAATGGAAGTTCATGGCTTCCTCGTTTCACCTGGCGCAAGGAAACCTAGCGCGATCTTCTAGCCGCTATCCCGGCTAGTGTTGGGCCGGAGGCTTTCGCCTTCTCGACAGTCAACGTCTCCGGACTGGGAGATCCGGAGATGCCGCGCAAGCCAGTCGCCAACGGCTTAACCGTTGACCATCGAGATTCCCCGCCGCTTGGCCCGGATCGACGGTGAATTGAAGCGGAAAGGCATCACTATTCCATTCCGGGATCTTCCGCCAGGCCTCACTGAGAAACCAATTTCGAATCCGGCGCCCATAATCCACCTGATTCTATAGATGGAAGGGCTCGCCCCTGAAACCCACCCGGCCGACACGCTCGCTCGGAAATCTGAACTGTCTCACGATGGAGAAGTCAATCTGCGCAAGTGTCGGACCCGCAACGTTGTTACCACAATAAGGTTATCAGACCACTGATATCGGATCGGCCACGGGCAAAGATGTATTGACAAATAAACCTGTTGCCCGATATACTCGGCCTGTTGGTCTGATGTCTGCTGGCCGAAGAAGCGCTACTGAGGCCCCAAACAATCCGAAGGAGATTATCGAATGCAACCAAGTAGAGTGATAGAGTCCAGATCGCCGGTACAGGTGTTTCTCGATCAAAGTCCGCTCAAACTATTTGTGGGCGGCCAGTGGGTAGCAGCGAGTGGAAACCGCAGCTTTGCCACCTTCGATCCGGGATCCGGCGGGCAGTTGGCTGAAGTAGCCAGTGCCAGTAATGAGGATGTCGATGCCGCCGTGCGGGCGGCGCGAAAGGCCTTCGACGGATCCGGATGGAGAGAGATTTCGCCCAGTGAGAGGGCTGTCTATCTGCATCGTCTCGCCGACTTGGTCGAGGCGCACCGCGACGAGCTCGCCGAGATCGAATCTCTAGACGTCGGTAAGCCGTTTTCCCAAGCGCGGTCCGACGTCGATAATTTTTCCACGACGATGCGCTATTATGCCGATCTGTCGGTGCACATCCACTATCGGGAACCGATCGCAGTCTCCCATCACGAAGCCCGGACAGTGAGGCAACCTTACGGTGTTTGTGGTTTTATCTTTCCCTGGAATTTCCCATTGCTGCTCGCCGGATGGGGAATGTCGCCGGCGCTTGCGGCGGGAAACACAGTGGTCATTAAGCCCGCCGAGGATACCTCGCTCTCCACGTTATACCTAATGAATTTGGTGCGTGAATCCGGAATTCCCGACGGTGTTGTCAATGTGGTCACAGGTCCCGGCGAATCCACCGGCGCTGCCCTGGCCAACCATCCGGACCTGGCGAAGTTGTCGTTCACCGGTTCGCCCGAAGTCGGACGGCTGGTCGCGGAGAGCTGCGGGCGAAACCTTGTACCCGTCAAACTCGAACTCGGTGGAAAGGGTGCGGCCGTCGTGTTCGACGATGTGGAAATTGATTCCACCGCCGCGGCGCTCTCGCGGGCCATTACGTTGAACACCGGCCAGGTTTGTTGCACAGCCTCGCGCTGGATTGTGCATGAGAGTATCTACGATCGATTTGTCGACGCAGTTCTCTCGCAGTTCAAGCAAATCCGCATCGGATATTGGGACGATCCCAACACCGCGATGGGCCCGCTGGTAAGCTCCAAACAGCGCAGCCGCGTTCTTGGCTATCTGGACAAAGGCCGCAATGAAGGAGCAGACCTCCTGCTGGAAGGCGGACCGGCGGAGGTTCCTGGAAAAGAAGGCGGGTTCTACGTCAAGCCGGCGATCCTGGCGGGAAAGGCCGACAATGTCGCCTGCCGCGAAGAGATCTTCGGCCCGGTTCCATACCTGCTGAAATTTCGCGGCGAGGATGAAGCCATAGCGATTGTGAACGGCACGCGTTATGGGCTTGCGAATAGCGTCTGGACCAACGACCTGCAGCGGGCGAACCGAGTTGCCGAGGCAATGGTTGCGGGGAACAGTTGGATAAACGCTCATAACGTTTTCGCTCATGGTGTCCCGTACGGAGGCCTGAATATGAGTGGAATGGGCGGAGGTGTGCTCGGACCAGGCACCCTTTTCGATTACCTGCGGCATCAATCGGTAGTTCGCCCGTTGTGATCACGCCACGTGAAGGTCCCAGTGACGACTCAAGGTAATACGACTACTTCGCCGCCTGAATTGAGAGAACGGATTGCTTCCGGCCGGTGTGCCCCTCTGCCTGTTGGACTTCGTGGTATTGAACTGCGCGAATTTGTTTCCCGTGAGTGTGGCGCGACCGCATTCAGCACCGGGACCGCCACTTTCAAGCCGGAATCCGAACTGCCGTACCACACCCACGGTTTCAGCGAGGTGGTCGTCATACTCAGCGGTGAGGCTATCGTGGCTGTGGAAGGCCGAACGTACAGGCTCACGCCCTATGACTGTATCCATATTCCCGCCCGTATCGCGCACCGCGTCGCTCCCGCTGTCGGCGGCCCCATGGTTGCTCTTTACGCTTATGCATCTGCAACTCCGGCGAGAGATTTTGTTAGCGATAGCTTCCGCGTAACCGATTGCGGCTACGGACAGCCACAGCAGACTGACCCGGAATTTATTCTCCGTTTCGCCGCCGCCGAGGTGTATGAGCTTTCCGAAGGAGCTTTTTTTCGCGATCTGTTCGCGGCGCGCTTCGGAGCGGTAGGCATTTGCGGCGGCTATGGCGTGTTCCGTCCCGGTGCCTCGTTGCCTTGCCACTTCCACAAGTTCGACGAATCCATTACCATCGTTTCCGGCAAGGCGGTGTGCCTGGTGGAGGGAAACCGCCACGAACTAAGCAGCTTCGATACGGCGTTCGTGCCGGTAGGTCGCGTTCACCGGTTTCTGAACAGCTCAG
>JANXXV010000976.1 GCA_025350445.1 Bryobacteraceae bacterium
CAGGCCCGGTCGAAGGAAACGCCGTCTGGAATCTTTTCTACTCCGCGACGAACGATCCAGTCCATCACGCGGATATACTGCGCAAAGCCACCGCCGGCAGGCTCAAAAC
The DNA here is from genome assembly GCA_025350445.1 of Bryobacteraceae bacterium. Next base: position 110 of record JANXXV010000976.1, read on the forward strand.
CCGCCGTGATGCCCACCTTCTTATAGACCGCACACTGCGCGTAGAGCTTCCGGTCGCAGTAGAAACAGTTGGAACAGGGGATGTGATGGAACGCGATTACCCGGTCGCCCGGCTGAAAACTGGTGACCCCGGAGCCCGCGGCAACCACCGTGCCGGCGGTTTCATGCCCATAAATCCGGGGACCGGGCAGCAGATCATATTCAATCTTCTTAAGATCGGTATGGCAGATGCCGCAGCTTTCCACCTTGACGAGAAGCTCCCCCGGTCCGATAGCCGGGATGGAAACCTCCTCGACGGCGACGGTATGGCTACCCTGATAGACCGCAGCCTTCATGGTTGCGGGTATCGGTTCACCGGTCTTCGTCTGATCAGAAACTGCAGTTTGCAAAAAAATCTCCCAACGCTTTCGCCGCACGGCCGCTATTTCGATTCAACCGCAGCAGCTCCGGGACCAGCCGGAAGGGACTACCCAGCGCGCGTTTTACAATCCGCGACCTGCTGAATCGGCCCTCCTGATCCCGCATCTCGTTCAAATCCAATGCAATCTCTTCACCGGCGGTATCGGACACCGCCCGGACGCAGAAGAAGGGCAACCGCCACTCCCTGGCGCAGCGCTCAATGGCCGCCGCCTCCATCTCCACCACAGCGGGCCCAGTGGCGTACCACCGCGCTTTCTCTACCGCCGTTCCCGCTACCCGGTCCATCGATAGCAACCGGCCAGTCCGGAACTTCATCGCTGTCACCGGCTGCAGCGCGTCCCATCCGTTCACCTTGGACGCCACGAAAAGATCACCGACCGATAACGCCGGATCGAGCGCCCCACATAACCCAGTGCTCACTACGGCCTCAAACGGTTCCCGGCTTTTCACTTCTTCCGCAGCCATCCCCGCCAAACGAGGACCCGGACCGTCCGCAGCCATCAACAGCCGCATTCCGTTCAATACCGCAATTCGTGAAAACTGAACTTTCCATCCGGGGCGAACCACCATTTCGGCACGGCTCAGAATCCCGGCGAACTCAAAATCTTCCGCGGCTACCACCAGCACGTTCTTCACCGGCAATAACCATTCTCACGAAACCATTCCACCGCCCGGGCTAGCGCTATATCCACCGGTCCCGGCGTAAAGCCCAATTCCCCGGCCGCCTTGGCGTGGGACGCAAACATCTTCTTACCCGCCATCTTCACTCCGTCCAGCGGAGCCCTGGGTGCCCGACCGCTCACATTCGCCCAACCCGTGCTGGCCATTCCGGCCAGATACGCCACAAAATACGGGATTTGTACCCTGGGCGCCTTACAAGCGCTGATCCGTTCCAGTTTCTCAAATATCTGCCGGAGAGTCAGGTTCTGGCAGCCCAGAATGTACCGCTCCCCCGGTCTGCCTTTTTCGCAGGCCAACAAGTGCCCCTCAGCAGTATCCCGCACATCCACCAGGTTCAGCCCGGTGTCCAAATACGCCGGCATCGCATTGCGAAGAAAATCCACAATGATCTTTCCCGTGGGAGTCGGCTTAAAATCATGGTCCCCCACCGGTGCCGTGGGATTTACAATCACCACCGGAAACCCCGATCCGGCGAATTCGAGCGCCACCTGCTCCGCCTGAAACTTGGAGCGCTTGTAGGCCCCCACCATGTCATGCAAACTTACCGGCTGGTCTTCGTCCCCTGGGCGGTCCTTGGGGATGCCGATACAACCCACGGTACTGGTGTAAACAACCCGCTCCACCCCGGCCGATCTTGCCGCGGAAAGCAGATTCCGCGTTCCATCTACATTAGACCGGTACAACTCACTCGAATCTTTCGCCCAGAGACGGTAGTCGGCGGCTACATGAAAAACAAGCCCACATCCCGCTACCGCCCGTTCCAGAGAAACCGGATCCCGCAGATCGCCTGTAACTACCTCGAAATTCGACTCTAAATCCAGTTCTTTCAGGCGCTTAACATCTCGAACCAGCGCCCGGACCGAATAGCCCCGGTCCAACAACTTCCGTGCCACGTGCCACCCGAGGAATCCGGTGGCTCCTGTAATCAGCGCCGGTTTCACCGGACGCTGACGGCTGTACTACTTAGCTGATTCCGTTCCATGCCGTTCCGATGCACATCCTTCCTCTTGGAGAAGCTGGATAACGCCAACAGCGGGAACATATCCCGATACAAGTGATAGGAAAGATAGAAAACTTTCGGGAATCCGGTTCCCGTCGCCACTTTTTCGTCCCAAGTTCCGTCTTCGCGCTGGGTTTCAATCAAGTACTCAATGCCCTTGTTTACGCTGAGACTGGTGTCGTCCCCGCCAGCGAGCAATCCGAGAATAGCCCAAGCCGTCTGGGAAGGGGTACTCGGCGCAGCCGTGAAGGATTCATTATTGTAGCTGGCACAGCTCTCGCCCCACCCGCCATCCGCATTCTGGATGGAACGCAGCCACTCACCGGCACGAAGCACATACACTTCCCGATCGCCGATACCGGCAGCCTTCAATCCACGCAAGGCGAGGAACGTACCGTAGATGTAATCCACGCCCCAGCGGCCGTACCAACTGCCGTCCTGTTCCTGCGTCTTGATCAGATACTGCACTGCTCGCCGCACCGCCGGTTGATCCGAGGGCACGCCGCAAACGCAGAGCGCTTCGAGTACGCGTCCGGTAATATCGGGACACGTGGGATCGAGCATCGCATTATGATCGGCAAAGGGCACGTTACTCAGGGGCTTCCAGTTGTTGTCCACGTCGAATGCCGCCCAGCCGCCATCCTTCGACTGCATATCCAGCAGCCAGTTCATCGCGCGCCGTTCGCAAGCCTTCTGTGCGACTGCATCGGTAGCCTTGGCGTGGCGCAAGGCGAGAAGCACCATCGCTGTGTCGTCGATATCCGGGTAGAACTCATTGGCAAACTCGAAATACCAGCCCGAGGGCTCGGTATTGGGACGCTTCACAGACCAGTCGCCTTTTCGGCGGACTTCCTTGGTCAACAGCCAGTCGGCCGTGCGGGTGAGCGCGGCCGGCGGCGCAAGCTCGGATTCGCCCAATGCGAACGCCGCAATCGCGGTATCCCAAACCGGGGAAAAACAGGGCTGGAAGAAGAAATGCTCCTCGTTATCCACCATCAGCGAATCGAACTGCCGCTGCGCCTCCACCCGGTCCGGATGGTCCGGCGCGTAGCCCAGAAGATCCAGAGCCATGATGGCGTACATCATCGGCGGATAGATGGCGCCCAAACCGTCGGTATACTTGGTGCGCTCGAGCATCCACTGCTCGGCGCGCAGAATCGCGGTCTTGCGAAGGCTCTTCGATCCGTACCTTTCCCAGTACTTCGCCAGTTTGTCCAGCGCCAAAAAGACGTTGCGCCAAGTGGCGAATTCACGGTCCATGAACCAGCGGAAGCCATTCGTTTCAGTAAGAAACAGCTCCTGCAGATTGAATCCGTCCGGCACCGGCCGCTGCGGATTCGAGGCATGCACGATAGAAAGCGGAATGACGATGGCCCGTGTCCAGGAAGACATCTGGTAAATGAAATTTCCGGGCAGCAACATCACTTCAGGGGGAATGGAAGGGCAGAATTCGCGCGGATAAAGGTTGAAAAAACTTAGATTAACCTTGACGTAGCTGTTAGCGGCGTTGATGCCGCCAAGCGCCAGAATGCGCTCCCGTGCAGCCGTGAGCTTCGGGTCGTCATACGGCAACCCCGCCAATTTCAGCGCAAAATATGCTTTGACTGTGGCACTGACGTCTGCCGGGCCGCCGGGATATACGTTGAATCCGCCATCGGGCAATTGGCGCGCCAGGATGGATAGTACCGCACGGTCCACCACACGCCGGGTGGGCGGATTCCATTCACTGCCCCGCGGAGGATAAAGCCACAACTGGAGAAGGATATAGTCGGATTCGAGAGTGGTATCGGCGGTTAGTTCCGCCCACCAGAACCCCGACTTATGCTGCTGATTCAACAGCGCATCGGCGGAGCGCCGCATGGCCTTGTCGGCACCGGTTATCAGCACGTCCGCAAACTGGAGCCCTGAACTCATAGTGAGGCGGAGGGAAGGCTGATATTAGTGAGACGGAGTGAGGCGGACGTCAGCTCACCCGGCAACGAGAAGCGCACATCCTCTTCTTTCAGTTCCATTTCCTCCACGCGGCTAAAGCCGTACTTGCCTAGCGATTGAATCAATTGCTGCACCAAATTCTCCGGAGCGGATGCGCCCGCCGTAACCGCAATGGTCTTCACGCCCGTGATCCATTCCGGCTTTACTTCGCGCTCGTCGTCCACCAGGAACGCCGGCACGCCCGCCTGATCGCAAACCTCTACCAGACGCAACGAATTGGAGCTGTTCCGCGAGCCCACCACCAACAATAAATCGCAAATCGGCGCAACGGCCTTCACACCCAATTGGCGATTTTCAGTAGCGTAACAGATATCCTGGCCGGGAGGGCCTTTAATCCCGGGATATTTCTCCTTCAGCCGGGCAACCACATGCCGGGTTTCATCTAAACTTAGGGTGGTCTGCGTCAGATAGCACATCTTCGACGGGTCAGAAATCTGCAAGTTATCGACATCATCCACGGTAGAGACCAAGATAGTGGATTCAGGAGCCTCGCCCAAAGTTCCAATTACTTCATCGTGATACTTATGGCCAATCAGGATGATGGTGTAGTTCTGCCGCGCGAATTTCACCGCTTCCAGGTGGACCTTAGTGACCAGCGGACAAGTAGCGTCGATCACTTCGAGCAGCCGTTCCCGCGCTTCCTTTCGCACCGCCGGTGAGACGCCGTGGGCGCTGAAGATCACGCGGCCACCGGATGGGACCTCGCTAAGCTCTTCCACAAAAATGGCCCCGGCTGCCCGCAACTCCTCTACAACGTGGCGGTTGTGGACTATTTCCTTTCGAACGTAGATGGGCGCGCCGTAAAGATCCAGTGCGATTCGCACCACGTCGATGGCGCGGACGACTCCAGCGCAAAATCCGCGCGGGCTGAGCAGGATGATTTTCTTCTCGCCGGAAGCGTCTACGGCAGTTACGGTATCGGGCATAGGAATCTCACATTATAGCAACATGTTGGCGTAGGCACACACCATCGTTTTTTGCATTTTTAGCGGGGAGATGGAGAGTCGGCGGGTAAGCGTCAATTTAGCGTAAGCGGTCGAAAGTTACGAGGCTTCCAAAAGCGGAAGCAGGGGCCTCCACGCCGGCGGCGACGGTGCCCGCATTAGTGTAGTGTCCGCAAATTGGCCAGGCACTCGGATTGGAGGGCAGAGCACCGGCTCCGCACCTATCCGCCTGGATGGCGCATGTGTTCCGGGAAGCCGAGGCAGGGGCCTCGCGTGCGGACCAAGGGATCCGCCGTCGAAGGCTGTCTAGTTATTTTGAAGCCGGTACACCAAGAGTCTGTCGGAGTGAACCAGATTTCGTTTCTGAGCCGAGGCGACTGGCTGGGCGGAATTCATCATACCCCGTATAGTAGAAAACACTTTGTAGCGTAAAAAAAGCGCG
>JANXXV010001031.1 GCA_025350445.1 Bryobacteraceae bacterium
GAGCGCGGGTTTACCATCGCCCACGCAAAGAAGCGGTCAGGATGAGCGTTTACGGCGGCGGTCACCGAATCATGATCGCCGGGCAGGCTGGCGATGAGGGCGGCGCGGTCGACGCCCTGGCGGTCGAGTTCACGGGCCCAAGTTTCGGCTAGCACCGCTGGCTCGGCCGGCGGGAGTTTCCATTCGAGCTGCGCGTGTATGCCTTCGACGGTCAGCTCGGGTTTTTGCGCGGCAAGCAGCTCGAAGAAACGCTGCGAAAAGAAATGCACGTGAGCGTCGGCAACCAGCAACGGCCCCCACGGCGATTGCCGCGCGATCTTTTGATGGAGAGCGGGTTCACTCATGTCCGCCATGAGCGCTGTCGGAGGCGAGTTGCGTCAGGCCGCTTGAAAGCGCGAGTTGAGTGAGCCCCGCAACATTATTGATGCCGAGTTTTTTCATCATGGTCTTGCGGTAGCTGCGAACGGTTTGCTCACGCAGGTCCAGCATGTTCGCGATTTCCTTGCTGGTCTTGCCCTCGGCCACCATGCGCAACACCTGCACTTCTCGGGGAGAAAGCCCTTCGAGGACGGAGGAATGCTGTTTGGATTCGAGATCGCCTTTTTGAATGCGATTCAGCAGGCGATCGGATACCTGCGGGCTAAGATAAGCTCCGCCACGCGCTACCACGTGCAGAGCTTCGAGCAGATCGTTGTCGGAAACCTTTTTGAGGATAAAACCGCGCGCTCCGGAGCGCACCGCACCCACCACCGAGTTCTCATCGTCGTACATCGAGAGGATGACAACCTTGCATTCGGGATGGTGGCGCAGAATTTCAGCGGTGGTCTCGACTCCATTCAATCCGGGAAGCCCGATATCCATCAGCACCAGTTCAGGATGATGGAGCTTAACGAATTGCAGGGCGTCGGCGCCCGACTCGGCTTCACCGACCACACGAAATTCGGGATCGCGCTCCAGGATGGCTTTGATACCATCCCGCATGATCTTATGGTCATCCACCAGCAGAACGTCGAATGGCATATTGGATCACAACAATTGTACCCTGTCCTGTTTTTGTGCGTTGCTTCTCCACTTTGAAGGCCAGCCCGGCATGGCGGGCCAGCAGGGCGGCCGCGTCGAGTTCCGCAGTGCGATGGCGGCCGTTATGGGTTATCCGCGCGGTGACGGAACGGGAGCCGGATACCGAAATCGCGATGCGACTGACTCCCGGCGCAGCAGACGCCGCCGCTAATGCGCTCGCGATGGCGCGGTACACGGCGTCGGCCGCCGCCGGCGCCAACTCGGCCGTGGAGCTGAAGCGGACGATGACTCCGCCTACTTTATCTGCGAGATTCACCACCGCGTTTTTTAACCCGGTGCGGCGGACGGGCGAAGGTTCCAGCTCACGGCTGAGCTTACGAACGTGCTCCATTGCGCCTTCGAGCGCTTCAGCCGCCTCTGCCGCACGCGCGCCCGCTTCGGGAAGATCCATGCACAGTAGTTGCAAACGGAGTCCAGCCACTGCGAGCAGAGAGCCTACATCGTCGTGCAGAACGCCGGCGGCCCGGCGCAATTCCCGGTAGGTGCGGACGCATTCCCGCGCCAGATTGTCGGCTGCCGTGGACTTGGGCATCAACGCTTGCGTGCGATCGCGCTCCGCGCAGCGGCGGCAACATTCACCGCGCGCAGGCCATATTTATCGAGCAACTGATCCGGCGAGGCGGATTCGGCGTAGGTGTTATTAATCCCGACGAACTCCATTACCGCAGGATGAGTCTGCGAAACTACCTGCGCGACGCGAACGCCCAGGCCGCTATCGAGCAAATGCTCCTCGGCCACCACCAGTGCGCCGGTTTGCTCGGCTGCGCGGGTTATGGCGGCACGGTCGAGCGGCTTGATGGTATGCATGTCGATCACGCGGGCAGACAAGCCTTCGGTTTCGAGCGTCTGCGCGGCGCGAATACATTCGGCGACCATCAGACCGGTGGCAATCAACGTAACATCGGCGCCCTCGATCAATTGAATGGACTTGCCGATGGCGAATTCCTGATCCGGCGAATAGATCACCGGCACCTTCATACGGCCTGCGCGAATAAAGGTGGGTCCGTAGGTCTCGGCAGCAAGCTTCACCAGGGCCATCATCGACACTTCATCGGCCGGTGAAATTACGGTGAACCCGGGCAGCGAACAGGCCAGGCTTAGATCTTCAACACTCATCTGGGTAGGTCCGTCTTCTCCTATCGAGATTCCGCTATGGGTCCCTACAACTTTCAGATTGACGTTGGGGTAGGCGGCGGTGACGCGCAGTTGTTCAAAGCCTTTGTTCAATAAAAACACGGAGAAACTGGACGCAAAGGGAATTTTCCCCGCTGAGGCCAAGCCGGCGCCGATGGCGACCATATTAGACTCGGCTATTCCGCATTCAAAGAACCGGTCAGGAAACTCGTGACCGAATTCAGCGGTGAAAGTCGACTTGGAAAGGTCGGCGTCGAGCGCCACTACGTTGGGATTCACGCGCCCCAACTCCGCCAGCGCCTTGCCGAAGGCTTCGCGCGTTGCCATACCGGGCTTCAATTCGAATTTAGTCTTAGCGGGCACAATCGCTCGTTTCCTTTCTCAGGCCAGTTCTGCCAGAGCCCGGGTTTCTTCCTCAATAGTCGGAGCCGTCCCATGGAACTTCGGATTGTTCTCCATGAACGAAACGCCCTTGCCCTTGATGGTGTGCGCGATCAACACGGTGGGTTGTCCCTTGGTCGCGGCGGCATCCGCAAAGGCTCGTTGCAGGGCAGCGATGTCATGACCGTCTACTTCGATCGCGTGCCAGCCGAAGCTGCGCCACTTGTCGGGCAGCGGACTCTCATCGAGAATATCCTTTACGAACCCGTCGAGTTGAATGCCATTGCTGTCGACGATCGCGACGATGTTATCGAGCTTGTGAAAACCGCCGAACATAGCGGCTTCCCAGATCTGCCCCTCCTGGATTTCCCCGTCGCCCAACATCACGTAGGTCCGCGAGGAGCCTTTGTCGAGCCGCGCCGCCAGACTCATTCCGATCCCCAGCGACAGACCCTCGCCAAGCGAGCCCGTCGAGGCTTCGAGCGCCGGCAGGAAGCGCACATCCGGATGCCCCTGGTACATAGATCCCAGCTTGCGCAGCGTGTTTAGCTGGTCTTTCGGACAGTATCCGCATTCGGCCATCACGGCATAAAGGATGGGGCAACAATGACCCTTCGAAAGGATAAACCGGTCGCGGTCCTTCCACTTGGGATTCGACGGATCGTGGCGCATTACATCGAAGAAGAGAGTGACGATGATCTCGACCGCCGACAGTGACCCGCCAGGATGGCCGGATTTAGCGGCCGTGATCATTTCGATCACTTCGCGGCGCATGCTCTTTGAGAGGGCCGCCAGTTGGTCCACGTTGCTCGTGGTCTGCATGTTTCTCTACTCTAGCATTCGTTAAACTAAGCGAATGTCACTCGTCGGGCAGCTCGAAGAGTACAAGGGACAATTCGGCGCAATGCCCGGGCGTGAGGTGACAACGCTGCTCCGGCGCATCGCCCGAACGCGGTTTCGCGATCCCGAGGAACTGATTCGATTTCATGAGACGGCGATGTTCCTAAGGGCCTATCCGCAGAATTCCCGCGTCTTGCACCTCGCAGACCAGATTTTGTTCTCTTTCGGCGAGCGCATGCGCGGGATGCCGCGACAGGAGTTCGAATATGCCGAAATTTCGGGAATCGCAGGCACGGCTTTAACCACCAACTTTAGTTATCCTTTTGCACGAAGTTTGGCCGCACGTCATGGACGCTCGGTGAGAATCGATTGGGACCAATACCAGCATGCGGATCGCCTGGGCCCCATTCTTGCCCGTCTGATTCCGCAGTCCTTCGAGGACTGGGCGGTTGCGCCGCATCCGGATTGGCGGCGGTGGTACGAAAAAGCTGGCGGCACTGTGCCATGGCTTCTTAAAGGTGTCACGCCCGAAGTGTATGACTTGCTGGAGCTGCCGCTTCGCTGGGAGATGGGCAATTCGGAAGCGTCCCGCTCGCGTGCGCGCATACCATGCAAGAAGATCTTCTATCACCAAGGACCGTTCCTCTCCCGCAAGGACGTTTCCATTGAAATTGAGTTGGCAACACCCAAGATCGCCGCATCCCGGTTATCGCGGCGGAAGGCGCAAAACATTGTGGATGTCATCGTGGACGCCTCCGCCGTGCGCTATCGCGAATTGTATGGGTTCCTTTACCCGGATACCGCTAATGTGTTTCACGCCGATCTCGGCCGCGGCATAAATTTTTACTTCTTCGGCGTGGCACGAAAGTGGCGGCTTCGCCAACGCGAGTACTGTGCAGGAATGTATTTCAAGAACGGCGTTCCGATCGGTTATGTGGAAGTGCTATGGGCCCACCGGAAAAAACGCGTCCGCATGGAAGTGGGTTTCAATCTGTACTATACGTTTCGCCAGGGCGAAACGGCGTGGCTCTACGCGCGGCTGCTCAAGTTATTCCACGACCGCTTCCGCGTGACGTCGTTTGTCATCGATCCCTATCAGCTAGGACATGAAAACGAGGAAGCCATCGAGTCCGGCTCCTTTTGGTTCTATTACAAGCTGGGTTTCCGTCCGGAATCGCCCGCAGTAGCGCGCTTGGCCGAACGGGAACAGCAACGAATTGCGGCGCATCCGGAGCATCGGACGCTGCCCGCAATGTTACGGAAACTGGCGGCAGCTCCGATGGTCTATAACTGCGGATGACGGACCGGCCAAGACATCGCGTCTTCCATTGCGGCGGCGGCGCGCAGGAGCAGATCTTCCTGCCGGGTGGCGGCGATGATTTGCAGGCCGATGGGCAACCCGCTCCGGCTGAATCCGCAGGGAATCGAGATCGCAGGTAAGCCCAGTGCGTTCATCACGCGTGTGAAGCGCGTCACCGCGGTGCGGACTTCCTCGATCACTCCGCAAATCTTCACCGTAGTTTGACCGATCCGGGGCGCGGTAATAGGCGTGGCTGGCGTGAAGACGCAGTCTACCCGCTCGAAAAGTCTAGCGAAATCTCGTCCAATTCGGCGGCGGGTGCGCCGGGCTTCGATATAGTCGATGCCGGCAATGTTCTTGCCCTGATCGAGCAGCGCCAGCACATCGGCGCCGAAATCTGAGCGGCGATCAAGATACGGGCGGAGCGCGGCGGCGGCTTCGACCAGCAGGCAGGTGGCGGCGGCCCCACGTAAGGTCTCCATATCGGGCACTTCGATTTCGACGACTCGTCCGCCCGCTTCGGCGGCGAGCCGGAATGCAGCGTTGATCGCGGCTTCCACTTCCGGGTCCACGCAATCCAGGAAAAAGTTTTTGGGCCGGCCTATGCGAAGACCCCCAAGATCCGCATTGGCAGGCGGCACGTAGCCGGTAGAATCATCCACCATCGCTTGGAATGCGATGGCGGCATCGCGGACGCTTCCGGTCAGGGGTCCCACGTGATCCTGCGAAAAACCGAGCGGCAGCACTCCGCGGATATCGACTCGTCCGAAAGTCGGCTTCAGACCCACGACGCCGCAGAAGGACGCGGGCACGCGAATAGAGCCGCCAGTGTCAGTTCCGGTGGCGAAGGACACCAATCCGGCTGCCACGGCCACCGCCGATCCGCCGCTCGATCCGCCGGGAATGCGCGCGAGGTCCCAGGGATTGTGGATGGTTCCAAAATGCGGGTTGTTGGACGTAATTCCGTAAGCCAGTTCGTGCAAACCGGTCTTGCCGAGAGAAACTGCGCCCGCCTGGTGCAGCTTGATCACGATAGCGGCGTCCCGCCGCGGAATGTAATCGGCGAAGATTTTCGAGCCGGCTGTGGTGCGCACCCCCTTCGTCCGCATCAGATCTTTATGGGCGATAGGAATGCCATGCAACGGGCCGCGGTCGAAGCCACGGGCCAGTTCGCGGTCGCGCTCGTCCGCCTCGGCCAGCGCCGTCTCGGCAGTCACGGTGATGAACGAGTTTAGTTTGGGATCGATGCGCTCGATCCGGCTTAGCGACCGCTCTACCAATTCTCGCGACGACACTTTGCGGGCTCGCAGATCCGCCGCCTGACTCTGAAGATCATCCATCTGGATACAGTTTAAACTGGACCTATGGAGCCCCTCACCCGCCTCAGCGACGAAGAGGAGCTATTCCAGTCGACAGTAGGCCAGTTCGCACGCGAAAGGCTGGCGCCGCATGTTCGGCAGATGGATGAAACCGGCGTCTTTCGCAAGGATTTGCTGGGCGAACTCTTCGATCTCGGCCTGATGGCCGTAGATGTTCCCGAAGACTACGGCGGCCAGGGCGGCAGCTTCTTCCAGACCATTCTGGCGATCGAGGAACTGGCGAAAGTGGACCCGTCCGCTTCGGTAATCGTCGACGTGCATAACACGCTCTGCAATTCGGCCTTGCAGCGTTGGGGAACGGAACAGCAGAAGCGCCTCTACCTGCCCCGGCTCGCACGGGATATGGTGGGCGCCTATGCGCTTTCAGAAGCCGGATCGGGATCGGACGCCTTTGCGCTCTCAACGCGCGCCATTGCAGAGAACGGCAATTTCCGGCTCACCGGACGCAAATTATGGATCACCAACGCAGCCGAGGCCGGCTTGTTCCTGGTCTTCGCCAATGCCGACCCGGCCGAGGGCTATCGCGGCATCACAGCTTTTCTGGTGGAGCGCGGCGCGCCCGGGCTCCAGGTTGGAAAGAAGGAAGACAAGCTCGGCATCCGCGCCTCGTCCACCTGTGAAGTAATTCTGGACGATTGCCCCGTGACGAAAGAGAACGTTTTGGGTGAAGTG
>JANXXV010000002.1 GCA_025350445.1 Bryobacteraceae bacterium
AAACCCGAGAGTCATGCGGCCATCGGCAGCGGCTTCAAGTCGCGCCCCGTGCGGGGCGCGTGGATTGAAACCGGGCTCGTGCCGAGCGCTCCTCGGCCGACATGTTGTCGCCCCCCGTGCGGGGCGCATGGCGACCGAAAACATCTACCCAAAAACATCATTTTCTCAGTTCACAAATCTTCAAACTTTCGTATCAACCAAATCAGCAACTTACCAGGAAATCCAAAACGGCCGGTACCGCCCAAAGCTACCCTCATCACGAGGATAGTCACATGCCATCGAAACAAAAACGTAAGATCGCACGTCAGAACGGAGCCAAGGCAGCCGGCTCCAAGACCCCGCAAGGAATCCAAACCTCAGCCATGAACGCGTTGCGTCACGGCTTGACGTCGCAAACGCTGGTTCTAGCCAACGAATGCCCGGCCAAATTCGACCAGCTCCTCCAGATGTACATCGAAAAATTCCAACCCCGGGACGGCATCGAAATGAATCTGGTAGACGAAATGGTAGCCGCCCGCTGGCGTCAACAACGCGGCTGGGTGATCCAAACCGCCGCATTCAACCTGCAAATGGAAAAGGAGGAACAGGAGGTCACCAGCGAGCCAGCCCGCCTTGCCCTCGCCTTCATCGCTATGGCCAACCACGAAAAGCTCTTAGAGCTGATCCTGCGCTACGAAACCAGTTACAGCCGCATGCACGACCGGGCCATGAAAGCCCTCTTCCGTCTTCGCGAAGAACAAAATTTGCGAAACGACCCTAATCCCGCTCCGCCCGCTCCCCCGACTCCCCCTGAAACCATCACCAAACCGGAACCGCCCGCTCAGCCGGAGCCACCCGCGCCCCATCCGGCCCCGTCGAAACAGCCAGGCCGCCAAATGATGTCATCGACGCCAGCCCGGAATCCCCGAGTCCCATCCCGGCTAATTCCTGACCTGCCCACGCAATGAGGAATCGGCTGATAAACTGAAAGCGGTTCAATATGCGTAACAGGAATTTGGCCAAAATCGTTCTATTCGCGGCGATTGCCGGCGCAGTTGCCAAAGGTGCGGATGAAGAAGCCGACGCGCAACCCAAACATTCTCACATTCGTTTCGGAGGGCTCGTTGTGGGCGCGGGATATTCAAGCGGCCCCGGCTGGTACAACGGGGGGTATCCCCGTTTCGGAATCTACGATCCATTCTGGTACAGCCCATACATCCATTCCGGGCTTTACACCGGATTCATACAGCAGCCGAACATGGGGCAAGTGAAGCTCAACAGCATGGACAAAGACGCTTCGGTTTACCTGGATGGCGCCTACGCCGGGTCCGCGCAGAAGCTCAAGAGTTTCCGGCTTGCTCCCGGGGCCTACAATCTGGAATTGCGCGATGACAAGCAGCGAACCTTTCGCCAGCGCCTGTACGTGCTGAGCGGAAAGACGCTGGCGCTTCGCCCGAAATTGCAATCGGAGGAGCATAGATGAGATTGGCTTTATTTGTGATTTTCTCCTCCTCGGTGATCTTTGCCGATACGCAAGGCATTCGCCCCCGCGCGGACATCGACGACTACCGCGCTCACGACGAACAGAACGGAATCACCATCGCGGCGGATGTGATGGATTCCGAACAGGTGCGCCACGCGTTCGCCTCCGGCATTTATAGCGGATACGCGGTGGTGGAAGTGGCTGTGTATCCGGAAGCGGGAAAGATCGTCGAGCTTTCCGCCCTGGACTTCACGCTGCGTGTGGCCGGGCGCCAAACACCCATTCGCGCATCCAGCGCCAGGACTATTGCCGGAGTGCTGCATCGCAAGGCAGCGGGGCCGCCGGCGAAGTCCTCGGATGTGACCATCATTCCAACCGTCGGCGTCGAACATGATAGTGCCGGGTACGATCCGGGCTATGGCGGAACCCGCCGCCCCGGCTGGCGTACAACCGCGGGAGTTGGGGTGGCCACCGGCGGTGTGGGAAATGGGCAACCACGCCCGGCCTCCACGGGCGGCGACCGTAGAACTATGGAGATGGAACTAGACGAGAAAGCGTTGCCGGAGGGTCCGGCATCCAAGGCAGTTGCGGGTTACCTCTACTTCCCCTTGCCGGCGAAGTCGAGGCCAACCGATGTGACGTCGCTCGATTACCGCGGCGACGGCGCGAGCATCCACATTAGCTCCCCGGCTGGTTCCAAGCGGAAATAGTATGCCCCTCATCACTCTCCCGAACCGTCGTGACTTCCTTCGGGTCGCGGGTGCCTCCGCGCTTGCAACCCGGGTGACTCTCGCGCAGAGCGGGAACGCCAAATCGATACACTGGGCAATCCTTTCCGACACCCATCTCTCGGCCGACCCAAAAAACGAATACCGCGGATTCCGCCCTTACGACAACCTGGCGCGAATTATTCCGGAAGTGCAGAAGGCGAATCCGGAAGTGGTTCTGATCAACGGAGATCTGGCGAGGCTGGAAGGGCTGTCCGCCGATTACGAACTGCTGAAGACAATGCTCCAACCCATTGCGGACCAGACTCCGCTGTGCCTTTCGCTCGGCAATCATGACGACCGGAAGAACTTCCTGACCACCCTGGGGAAGCCCGCGAAGGGCCAGCCGCAGCCCGTACAGGACAGGAATGTGCTGGTCGTGGATCAGCCGCCGGTTCGCATTCTGGTACTCGATTCGCTGATGGCCGTCAATCAGGCGCCCGGGCTTCTTGGCAAAGCGCAGCGCGGCTGGCTGGACGGATATCTGAAGTCGTCCGATCAAACTCCGGTGCTGATCTTCGTGCATCACACCATTGACGACAGCGATACGGGATTGCTGGACGCGGACCGGCTGTTGGCAATGGTGACGCCGCATAGGAAAGTGAAGGCGATTGTCTACGGCCACTCGCATATGTACCGCTACACGCAGGTTGCGGGCATTCATCTCATCAATGTGCCGGCCATCGGCTATAATTTTGCGGACTCCGAACCCGTGGGTTGGGTGGATTCGGTGATCGCAAAGGACGGCGGGGATTTTACGCTGCACGCCTTCGGCGGAGATACCAGGCAGACTGGAAAGACCACTTCCCTGCACTGGCGCGGATAGAATAGAGGGCGATGAAACTTCACGATTGGGCAACGATTGAACGTGAGCAAATGAATCCGGAGTTTGCGCGGCAGGTGATCCATGGGGACAACATGACCATCGCGCGTGTGTATCTGAAAAAGGGCTCGCTAGTCCCCCGGCACAGTCATGTCAACGAACAGATCATGCTGCTGCTCGAAGGCAAGCTGAAGTTTATCTTCGACGACCGCGAAGTGGTTGTGGAACCGGGCCAGAACCTGCAAATTCCGGGACACGAGCCTCACGGCGTGGAATCGTTGGAAGATAGCGTCGCACTGGACCTGTTCTCCCCGGTCCGTGAAGACTGGATTCGCGGCGACGACGCCTACTTACGTAAAGCGTAAGCCCAGAGTGTAACGGCCGCCGGGCCGATGGAAATCAACGCGTTGCCGTCGAGCTTCCAGATCGAGATCATCTCAGTGCCATGGCCGATCTGCTGCGCGCGGAAATATCGGCCTTCGTTCCAGAATGCGAAGAGTCGCGAATTGGCTTCGTTTCGTTCTCCGGCAAGGAAGTCGATCCGGCCGTCGGCGTTGAGGTCGGCTGCGGCCAGCGCATGCGGATTCACCAGGTGGAGTTGATCTCCCAGCGGGTGCCCGATCCACAGCCGCTTCGGATCGTCCGGCTTTTCAAACCACGTCAGGCGCGCATCCCGCATGTGCCCCTGGCTCACGATCAGGTTATCAGCCGGGGCGGTGAGCGCCAGTTGCAGCATGGCGGAATCGTCCGCCTCGCTATAGGTATTGATGGCGAACAGCCGCCAGGGAAGTTCAAAACTGACCGGGCTCTTGATCCAATAGTTGCCGCATAAGATATCGGGGAGGCCGTCGCCGTCAATGTCGGCCAGCAGCAGGCCAGTCTGTTTTGAAGGTGTGTAGATGGAATAGAGGTCGGTGGAAGTCCACGGGTCTCCGTGCTTGGCCGCGGGTTCGTAGAAGCGCACCTGCGAGAAGCGGTGGATCATCAGGAACCCGCGGTGGCCCAGCAGCGTGGTGGCGAGACAATCGTGCATGCCAACCAGCGTGTCGATCAGTTCCGGCTTCCACTCCGGCGGGCGTCGAATGGTGAGGTTGCCCAGGCCAGGGCCTTCTTGAAGAACAAGCCCGCCGTCCACGAGGCATCCGCCATCTCCGAAGGAAGCGGCTGACAGTTGAGTGGCTCGGAGGCGTGATAGATTCCAGGAAAACAAGCCTTCGCCCCAGGTGAACAAGTTTCGCCCGCCGGCGGACAGTGCTCCGCCGCGGATGAGCGGCGAGTGGCGCGTGGCGCGCGGCTTGAGAACCAAGGACTCCGGGAACGCTGCCGCGGCAACCAGAAACAAGGCAAGAAGGCGCAATCTGTCACTCTTGTATCACACCCGATATAATCGGCTCTGATGATGCGCTTCGTGTTGATCCTTACCCTGCTTTTTGGTATTCCAGCATTTGCCGAGAGCCGGAGGCAGCTTTTCAACGGTAAGAATATGGACGGATGGAAGTTCGTCCCCAGAGCGGAAGGCGACACGGGGTTTAGTGTCTCAGGCGGTATGATTCAGACCGGCGGCGCGAAAGGAATGCTGCTTTATACCGGCGACAAGATTGGAAACGCCACCATTCGCGTGGTTTACAAGATGTCGAATCCGAAAGGCAATTCGGGTGTCTTCATTCGCATTCCGATGATTCCCGATTCTGAGACGTACGCCATCCATCACGGGATTGAGGTGCAAATAGACGATCAGGACGACGAGTGGCATTGCACCGGCACACTTTATTCGATGACTAAGGCGCTGGCGAGACCGTCGAAGCCCGCGCCCGAATGGAACACGATGGAGATTACTATGGATGGGCTGCGGACCATCGTCCACGTAAACGGCGTGCTGGTAACCGATTACGATGGCGTAGGCGCGGTGCCGGAACGGACCAAGCAATTTGAGCCGGAACGGGGGCCGAGGCCGGAAATCGGTTATATTGCCCTGCAAAATCACGACCCCACAGCGGTTGTCACCTTCAAGGAGATAAGCCTGGAACCGCTAAAGAGCAAGAAACCGAGGAAATAGCTTAATCCGTTGGGTGGTAGGCGTGATGGATGGCAAAGGCTTTCTTCCTGCCGCTGGCGACGATTTGCCCGCGGAATTTCAACTTCCCATTCACCAGCAAGTCCAGCGGTTTATCGGCCACGAAATCGAAGGTCAGCACATCACCGCACTCCAACCGCATCATGTCTTCCACCGCGATGGTAGGGCCTTCTAAACGAGCGTCAATCGTGAGGTTGGCGGGTTTGATTAACCGGAGTATCCGGGAATGTTCCTCTTCCGTAACTTCCGTTTTCCGCACGCTCCACTGCTGATCGAATTTCTGTCGCAGCATCTTGATGATGATGGACGGGATTCCGATGTTCATCATGCCGGAGTTTTCGCCAATCCGGACCTCCAGGCTAATCGCCACCAAGGCTTCATTAGGGGCCAGGATCTGCAGCAAGGCCGGCTCGGTTTCGTGGGTCTCTATGGAGAAATCCAGGTTGGTGACACTGTGCCATGCGGTTTTCAGGTTTTGCAAGATAATGCGGAGTAAACCATCGAGGATGCTTTGCTCGATCTCGGTGATCTCGCGAGTGATTTTCGCCGAAACCCTCCCGCTCCCGCCAAGCAACATCTCCAAAACGGGAAACACCAGCGCGGGATTCAGTTCGAGTACCGCATTGCCTTCAAACGGACGCATTCCCAGTGACGCCATACAGGTTGGCGACGGAAGACACTGGGTGAATTCGCGGAAGGAGATTTGTTCCACGGAGACCAGGTTGACTATGACATACGCGCGAAGGTAGGCGGAAAGACTGGAAGCAAGGCTTCGAGCGAAGTTCTCATGCAGTAAGTGGATCGCCCTAAGTTGATCCTTTGCAATGCGATCCGGGCGGCGGAAGTCGTACGGCTGGGTTCGTTTCGCAGGATCGTCGTCCACCCCGCCATTCATGTTTCGGAATACGGCGTCGATTTCTTCCTGCGATAAAACTCGATCCAAAGACATGGTTTTGCTCCTGTTGGTCCATCGGTCCTTCTGATGGAATCTGTATTGGGATTAATCCGATTGCTAAGCTATCCGTAGTGCGCACGTTCGCGATTCACAATTTCGGGTGCCGGGCCTCGCAGGCCGACGGCGCGGCATTGGAGTCGCTGCTGGCGGGCAACGGGTTCGAAGCCGACCGCAATCACCCCGACTTTTTCATTCTGAATACGTGTACGGTGACCGCCGCCGCTGATGAAGAAGTGCGGCAGACAGTGCGAAAGGTTCATCGGGAAAATCCGAGTAGCCGTATTGTTGTGACGGGCTGCTATGCGCAACGGGCGCCAGAGGAGATTGCGGCGCTACCCGGGGTTTCCATGGTGATCGGGAACTCGCACAAGACACAGATTGCGGGGCTGCTGGCGGACCCGTCGGCTGAGTTCCACGGCGAAGTCCACGTCGGAGATATATTCGGCCAGCACGAATTCCTGGCGTCGCCCGTGGAGGCGGCCGGAATCGACCGGTCCCGTCCGAATTTGAAAATCCAGGACGGCTGCAACAACCGCTGTTCGTTTTGTATTATCCCGTTTGTGCGCGGACGAAGCCGGAGCGCGCCCGTGCAACAAATTGTGGCACAAGTGCGGGATTTGAGCGCGCGGTACCGGGAGGTAGTGCTGACCGGCATCAACCTGGGCCGTTGGGGCCGGGAACCGGGTAGCAGTCCGCGGCTGGCCGGTCTGCTGCGGCTATTGCTTGCCCAGACCGATGTCGGCCGTTTGCGGCTGAGCTCAGTGGAACCGATGGATTTCTCGGACGACCTGCTGCGGCTGATGGCGGATTCGCCGCGGATTGCCAAGCACGTCCATGCGCCGCTGCAATCCGGATCGGATACAGTGCTGCGCCGGATGCACCGAAAATACCGGCCGCGCCATTATGAAGATCGAATTTGGAAAGCCCGGCAATGGATGCCGGAGGCGGCGATTGGCGCGGATGTGATGGTGGGATTCCCAGGGGAGACGGAAGCGGAATTCGAACAGACGCGGGCCTTCATTGAACGGCTGCCGTTCACCTATCTGCATATTTTCCCTTATTCCGAACGGCCCGGTACGCCCGCAGCCGAGCGGACGGATCAAGTGCCGGTTGCGGTTCGCCGGGCGCGTGGGCGAATCCTGAAGGAATTGGGATTGGCCAAAAATGCGGCTTTCCGGCGGGCGATGCTGGGCCGGACGTTGCCGGCAGTGACGTTGCAAGACCCGGCTTTCGCCATGACCACGAATTACCTGAAAGTGGATTTGGCGCAGCGGCGTGCGCCGCGCGAACTGATCGAGGTTGAGATTGGCGGGATTAGTGAAACGGGACTCCGGGAGCGAGTCGCGTTTCCCTTGCTCTGAATCAATCGAGGCGGAGACTCCAAGCCGTTGTCCCGGATTGATTGAAAGATCAGGCGCAATATAATCGGGCGGATGTCGATTGGAAGAAATACCCCGAAGATACTTCTGAGCTCAACCCCACTTCTTTGTGCAAATGCTGCCGCCCCCAGGAGGAAGGCCCACTCCCGCCATCCGGAAGCGAGCGGAATGATCATGTTCTTTCATGACCTAATTTTTGGAGAGTGAGATCGAGTTTGGCGGTGTCAGTGAAACGGGACTCAAGGAACGAGCCCTCTTTCCGCTGCTCTGCATCAGTCGAGCCGGAAATAAAGCCGCTTGTTGATTCTGCCCTTGTTCTCCGTGCGGAAGATTGACAGCTTACCGACTTCAGTAGTCGTAGCCACATGGGTGCCTCCGCACGCCTGCGCGTCGAAACCTTCAATCTCCACCACTCGCACGCGGTCGTCGACGACTGGCGGCGCTGCGGGACTACGCCGGCGCCAGGTGGAATCTCTTTCGCGGGAAAGCGAGGATCTGGCAGCGCGCCGCGTTGAGATTGAGGCGTACCGCCTGAAGGTTGAGGCGTACCGGCTGGAACTTGAGGCGAACCGTCAACAAGTGAGCGGATTGGAAAGGCAGTTGGCCGAAGAGGGCGAACAGGTTACCGCCGGGCGAGTTCGTACCAACGAAGCGCTGGCACGTCTCGCCGCTATAGCGAGAAGCCTGGCCGAGGCCGGGGCCGGCTTTGAGTCCACTTTGACTTCACTCCTTAATGAGCTGCGCCGGTAACGAGCGTGGCGAGTAATGCCGGCCATCCGCAAAGCGTATACCCTGTCAAGCCGCGGAAGTTGGCGTGGAATATTGAGCGCTCCGAAGGTGGCATGGGACTTGATTTCGAACCCTGGCGAGACGTTTGCCGATTACGACGTGCGCTTCCCTAATATCTGGGACTAGTATTCGGCAGCCGGGCTGAAGCCGGGCACCGAGTCTGACCCTGTCCGGAACAAGCCCGAAGAATTGGATAGCTCCGCCGCCGCGGATCAGCGCCAAACTGAACGCCGGTAGATATCACTGGCAGACTTCGGGGCCGGCGGGACATTCGGCATCGATTCAAGATAGCTGGAACCGGTTCCGCTACGCCGCGCGTCCCACTGAGGACCATCGGGGCTGAAAGCCACTGGAAGATTCGATCGCCGTTTGCCGGCGTTGGCGCACAAACAGAACCCGGACAGCGGGTCAAGGGGCCGCGTAGACCGGGTGCGCACGCCACAGGCGAAGGTGGAACTGCTGGTTGCCTCTTTAAGGGGTGGGATTGAGTCTGGCGATAGATACTAAAATTAAATTATGCGCGTTTTGCCGTTCGTCCTGCTGCTTTGGGTAGCACCCGTTTTTTGTCAGACTGCCCGACCCAAGAAGCCGGCTGCCGCCAAGGCTACTGTGGAGAAAGCCACCGCTGCGGTACCCGCCACGGCATGGCCCGTGGGTAGCTTACTGGTCGAGGGGAACCGCATCTATTCGAGCGAACAGATTCTGGCTGCCGCAAGCCTGAAAGTGGGACAGATGGCGGGTAAAGAGGAATTCGAAGCTGCCCGCGACCGGATTCTGGCCACGGGCGCTTTCGAATCGGTGGGCTATAAATTCGGGCCTGCGGATTCGGGGGCGAAGCAGTTCGCGGCCTCATTCCAGGTGATTGAAATCGCGCAGGTATTTCCGTTCCGGTTTGAAGCTCTGACCGCCAGCGAGGCCGAACTGCGGAATTTCGTGAAGCAAAGGGAACCGCTGTTCGACAAGACAATTCCCGGCACGAAGGAAGTCCTGGCAAGGGTAGCGAAGGAGACCGGGGAGTATCTGGCGAAGGCGGGGCATCCAGAGAATATCGCCGGGAAATTGATGGGTGAAGGCACGAAAGCGTTGATCGTGGTTTTCGGCCCGAGTAACCTTCCCTCCGTGGCGGAGATCAAATTTACGGGGAACGAAGCGATTTCTACGCAAACGCTGCAAATGTCAATTGCCGGCGTAGCCGTCGGCGCAATCTATTCGGAGCCGCGCTTTCAGCAACTGCTCGACACCAGCATTCGCCCGCTGTACGAAGCGAAGGGCAAGATCCGGGTTACTTTTCCCAAGCTGGACACCTCGCCCGCCAAGGATGTGACCGGCCTGATTGTCACGGTGAAAGTAGCGGAGGGGCCCACTTTTAAGTTAGGCGACGTTAAGCTGGCGGGCGTCCCGGCCGGCGCCACGCTGGTGAAGGAAGCCAAGTTCAAGACGGGGGAACCGGCGAACTTCACTGAGATTGAAGAAGGTGTGGAGCGCATTCGTTCGATCGTGCGGCGCGGAGGCTACATGCTGGTGAAATCGGAAACCGAGCGCAAGATTGACGATATGGAGAAGAAGGTCGACCTGATGATCCAGGTGGATCGGGGGGCGATGTATTCCTTCGGAAAGCTGAACATTGAGGGGCTCGACCTGATCGGCGAGCCGCAGATCCGCAAACTGTGGGCAATGAAGCCGGGTGTGCCGTTTAATGGCGAATATCCCGCGCTGTTTCTCACGCGTCTCAAGGACGATGGCTATTTCGACAACCTGGGCAAGACGAAGTCGAAGCTGGATATCGACGAGAAGACCAAGATCGTGGACGTGACGTTGGTCTTTGCCTCCGATGGGAAGGCTCCGCCGGCGATTGGACCGGAACGCGACGCGCAGGAAAAACGCGAACGGCAGCGGCGGCCGGAGTAAGAGCAGCGGGACCGGGGGTCCCGCGCGGACGCGGGCGTCCGCCCTCCTTCAGTGGATATAGGGCTTCAAATCGGATGCGGGCAAGCCCTGGCGTTGGAAGCGCGCCATCAGATTCTCCCGTTCCACTACCAGCGAATTGCCGCTCGGCGCGCGCTGAATTTCCCGGTTTGTGAACAGATCCAAACACGAATGATCGATATACATCAATTGCGCGGTGTGAATGTGGAGCGCGATATTCGGGGGAATTTGTTCCAGAATTGCCGCGATTTCGGGAATGTTGAGGAACGTAGCCGCGCCTTCCAGGTACAGGTGGGCGTCGTGATTCGGCTCGTCGAGTTCAAACCGCAGCGTGATTTGTGAGATCTTATAGATCAGCTTCATCAGCGACGCCAGCAGCCCGATGATGACTCCGGTGAGCAGATCGGCCGCGACTATTCCGGCCAGTGTCAGGAAGTAGATGGCCACCGGGATGCGGTCGTATCGCATCAGCTCCTTCACGCTTTTCCACTCGATAAGTTTGAAGCCGGTATAGACCAGAATCGCGCCCAGACTGGCCGTCGGGACCAGGCGCAGAACATTCGGAAACGCGACGACAAATGCCAGCAGCCAGGCGCCGTGCAGAATGGCGGAACGCCGCGTGGCGGCCCCGGCCTGGACGTTCGCCGAACTGCGGACGATGACGCCGGTCATCGGCAATGCGCCTGCGAATCCACAGATCATATTGCCGAGCCCTTGCGCGGTCAACCCGCGATTGAAATCCGTCCGCGGCCCGTTATGGATGCGGTCCACCGCAGCGGCCGAGAGCAGTGTCTCCGCGCTGGCCACAAACGCCATGGCTACGGCGGAAATTACCAACTGCGATTGGCGGAGCTTCAAGAAACTGTCGAAGGTGGGCCGGCGTATGGCATCCAGCAGGTTGCGCGGCACGTCCACATGATGCACCGGCAGGTTCCAGACGAAAGCCACGACTGTTCCCGCGATCACCGCGATTAGCGCCCCTGGCACCAGCGCCAGCGAAGGCGGCCGGAATTTGGCCCAAACGTTGAGCACGATCAGCGTCACAAAGCAAACACAAGCGGCGGGTAGTCGATCTCCGGAACGTAAGGCCAACATCGTGGCCGGGATGGCGAACAGATTCTCGATTCCGCCATGATGCGGCGTTTCATCCAACATCACGTAGAACTGCCCGATGCCAGCAGAACTCCGATTCCGGCCAGCATCCCATAGACTACGGCCGGCGACATGGCTCGGAACCAGCGGCCGAGTTTCAAGGTGCCCGCCAGGACCTGCAGCAGGCCGGCCAGAACCAGAATGGGCCCCAGCATCTCAATCCCGCGGTCCTTTACCAACTGGAATACAATGACCGCCAGACCGGCGGCCGGGCCGCTCACCTGCAGCGGCGATCCGGATATGCAACCGACCAACAGGCCACCCACGATTCCGGTGATGATGCCGGAGGCGGGCGGCACGGCCGGAGGCAATGGCAATGCCCATGCAGAGCGGCAGCGCTACCAGAAAGACGACCCAGGAGGCGAGGAAGTCCTTCAGAAGTGGGTTGGCCGGTTTCTGCATTGAAATGTGACTAAACCTCGAGTGTACTTGGTAGGAACATTTGACCCTCGTGATAGCATGGGTGGTTGTCAGGCCTCGGGCTTCGTGCAACGGGCGGCTGCAAACCCCGCCAGGTCCGGAAGGAAGCAACGGTAGTGGTTCAGCCTGTGTGCCGCGGATCACCCGAGGTCTGGCAATTCCCATCCATGTACCAGGTCATCGCCCGAAAATACCGCCCAGCAACCTTTTCCGAACTCGTGAGTCAAGAGCACGTGCGGACCACGCTGGAGAACGCCATTACGCAGCGGCGGATTGCGCACGGCTACATCCTTTGCGGCCAGCGCGGCACGGGCAAGACGACGGTGGCGCGGATTATGGCAAGGTGCCTGAATTGCGTGAACGGGCCCACGCCGAATCCCTGCGGAGTTTGCGCCAGTTGCCTGGAGGTGACGGCCGGCAATAGCGTGGATGTGATTGAGATTGACGCGGCGTCTAATCGCGGCATCAATGAAATGCGCGAACTTCGGGAGAACGTCCGCTACCGCCCGGCGCGCGACCGCTACAAGGTTTTTATCGTGGATGAGGCGCACCAGATCACGAACGACGCCTTCAACGCGTTGCTGAAGACCCTGGAGGAACCGCCCGAGTGGGTGGTATTCATTCTTTGCACTACGGAAGTTCATAAGCTTCCGGTGACGATCGCGTCACGGTGCCAGCAGTTCAGTTTCCGTTCGGTGGATTTTGTGGACCTGGTGGCGCGTATGCAGTGGATCTGCGACCAGGAAGGAATCACTACCGACGAGGAAACGCTGGCGGTGCTGGCGCAGGCCGGTGAGGGCAGTGTTCGGGATTCGCTTTCCGCGCTGGACCAAGCGATTGCGTGTTGCGGGACCACGCTGCATGCGGCGGAATTACGCGGACTGCTGGGGATGTTTTCGCTGGATTCGCTGCAGTTGGTGTCGCAGGCGTTGCTGGCAGGCGACTCGCAAAAAATGCTGGAGGTGGTACAGGAGTTGGACCGCAACGGGCTGAATCTGCAGCATTTTTGTAGAGAGCTGGCGCGGTATTTCCGCAATTTGCTGGTGGCGAAGATTGCCGGGAAAGAGACGAAGCTGATTGGGGCGTCGGCAGCCGAACAGGTCCGGATGCGCGAGACCGCGGCCGGTTTTTCCGAAGAGGACCTGACGCGGTATTTGCAGTTGACCTTAGATGTATTCAAGGATTTGCAATATTCGCTGCAACCTAGATTGCATCTGGAAATCGGGTTGTTGAAGCTGGTGCATGTTGGAAAGCTGCTGCCGATTGAGCAGGCGCTGGCGGGTTTGACGTCCGCTCCGCCTGCGAAGATCGCGCCTCCGGTTTTGCGGCCCGCTGCCGTTGCTGCTCAAGCCCCGCCTGCTCCCGTGCGTGCCGGGCCATCGCCATTCGCCGCCGACAGTCAGCGCAAAGCGGCGGTTCCCGCGCCCCCGGCTCCTGTGGCGGCGGCAACGCCCAAGCCGGCCGCGGCATCCTCGGGTGACGACGATCTGAAAACGAAACTGTACAATGCGCTGGTGGAGCTGAATATGCCGTTCACGGCGGACGCCCTGGAGCATTCCCAGGTGAGCGAAGAGGGCGACGGACTTACGTTCGTCACGCCGAAAGAATATTCGCTCTCGATGACCGAGGGCGATATGAAGAAAGCGGTGCATCGCGCCTTGGGCAAGCCGATGCGGGTGAAAATCGCGTTCGGGCAGCCAGTGCTTAGCGATGCTCCCGCCGCGCCCCGGGCAAAGGCTCCGGTGGGCGATGAAGAGGTTTCGCAGCGGGCGTTATCTCATCCGGAAGTGCAAAAATTTCAAGAACTCTTCCCCGATGCCCACGTGCGGGCTGTGCGGGATTTGAAGGAGTAGAACGATGAAACTACCCGGCAACATGCAGAACATGATGAAGCAGGCGCAACAGATGCAGCAGAAGCTGCAGGAAGAGATTGCGCTCATCCGCGTGGAGGCTTCCGCGGGCGGCGGGATGGTCACCGTGAAGATGGATGGCCAGAAGAATGTGCTGGCGGTGAAGATCGACCCGGAAGTGGCCGGAGACGTTGAAATGCTGCAGGACATGGTAATGGCGGCATTCAACGAGGCGCACAAGAAAGTGGAAGCCGAATCCCAGCAGAAGATGGGCGGCATGCTGGGCGGCATGGGATTGCCTCCGGGATTGTTCTAGGTGGCGGCTCCGAAGAAGCCGGACGGGGGCGTCTGGCGCGGTCCGGGGGGACCGCCGTCCATCGGGAAAACAGGAGAATAGGCTATGCCGGATTTTGCCGAGCCGCTCGCGCGGCTGATCCAGGAAGTGAAACGGTTGCCGGGAATCGGACAGAAGTCCGCGCAACGGATTGCGTTTTACATTCTGCGCAGCAGCCGCGAAGACGTGGAACGTTTGTCCCAGGCGCTGTTCGATGTCAAGGACAACCTGGGCATATGCGCCGCCTGCAACAATATCAGCGACGGAGAACTGTGCCTCTACTGCCGCGACAATTCCCGCGACCCCGCGGTTATTTGCGTGGTGGAAGAATCACACTGCATTTTGCCGATTGAGACCACGCGCCAGTTCCACGGTCTCTATCATGTTCTGCACGGCTCCATCTCTCCGCTGCGCGGCATCGGCCCGGAACAATTGAAGATCAAAGGTCTGATCAGCCGCATTGACGGCGGCGAGGCGAAGGAAATTATTCTGGCCACAAATCCCACCGTGGAAGGTGAGGCTACAGCGAGCTACCTGTCGCGCTTGCTGAAGCCGCTTGGCGTGAAGGTGACGCGGATCGCGATGGGCATTCCAGTGGGCAGCGATCTGGAGTTCGCCGATGAAGTGACTATGATGAAGTCACTGGAGAATCGCCGCGAACTCTAGTCAGTTTACGAATCCATTCGGGCTGAAGCGCGCGATTGATTTTGAACACGTCGAAGACCTGTTCGTAATCATTGACGGTGAGCGTTAGTTCGTCCATAAACAATCCGCGATATAGCTTTGCCGCGCTCACCTGGCTGAGGGGAATGCGATGAACGCGCTTCCGGAACAGACGTTTGGTGGTGAACACGTACTGTTCCGGTTCCAGGCACAAATTCCCAACGGACCTGGTCAAACCCTTCACGCCGCGCCCGGCTGAGCATCGAATGCATGCGGACGCAGTCTGCGTTGACGGTGACGAGAAATATTTCGCCAGCAACGCACAGATGGCGATGCATTCCACGCGAATGCTTCGGAAAATCGGCGGGGAGAACCACGCGAACAGGAACAGGAAAACCGCCATCGATCCAAGAGCTATTTCCCGGTGCTTAATCAGAACCCAGAATGCCGTGGGGATGAAGATATCTCCGGCGAGGCTGAGCCCAATATTGGTAAACGGCTCGGGAAGATGGTTGGCCAACAGCCTAGTTGCCGCCTTCGAGGAATGGCCGGTGAAGGCGACGCCGCCGCAGAGCAGCGCGATCACGGTGCGGGTGACCGGGTCTTCACTGCTTGCCGCTGTGGCGCCGAGAAGAATCGCTCCGGCGGGCCTGATGAAGGTGTGGATGGCGTCCCAGAGGCTATCCACCCAGGGAATCTTGTCGGCCGGGAATTCCAAAGTGGCCGCAGCCGCAGCTGCAGCCAGCACCCATCTGTTTCCAAGAACAGTGAGATGCGCGAACGTGGGGGGCAGTGAAATCCAGTGAAAGCGGACCACCAGCCCGATCAGCAGGACGGTGGCGTATAACCTAAGGCCGGCGAGAAACCCGAGGCCCAGGGTGGATCCGAGCAATTCCATCGTATCCATAGGAGAATGATAACCATGCTTCACTTGATTCTGTTAGCGCTGATCTTTTTGCCGGCCTATGCGCAGCCCCCTGTGCGGGTTTACGTGGACGGGCATCAGGTTGAGATCTTGCGCGAATTCACGGAACTGCTGACCATTCCGAACGTGGCGGCGGACCCGGGCAACCTTCGCCGGAACGCCGATGCCATTCAGAAGACGATGGCGCTGCGCGGTATCCCGTCACGATTGCTGGAGACAGCGGGGGCGCCTCCGGTTGTGTTCGGCGAAATCGTAACGCCTGGCGCAACCCGGACGCTGATCTTCTACGCGCACTACGATGGACAGCCTGTGGATGCGAAGGAATGGGTGGGCGGGAATCCGTTTGCGCCCACCTTGCGCGATGCGCCGATTGAGAAGGACGGCAGGGTGCTTCAGATGCCGGTGGCCGGGCAGCGCATCAATGCGGAGTGGCGGCTGTATGGACGATCCACGTCGGACGACAAAGCGCCCATCATCGCTTTGATGGCGGCCGTTGACGCGCTGAAGACGAATGGCGCCAAGCTGACTTCCAACGTAAAATTCTTCTTTGAGGGCGAGGAAGAGGCGGGGTCCCCGCATATTTCACGCATCTTACAGGACAACCAGGGGCTGCTGCGCGGCGATGTCTGGCTGTTCTGCGACGGTCCCGTAAGCCAAAACCGGCAGCAACAAATTTACTTTGGTGCGCGGGGCGTGGCGGGATTGGAGATTACCGTATACGGCGCCCGGCGCGAACTGCATAGCGGCCAATACGGGAACTGGGCGCCGAATCCGGCAATGATGCTAGCGCGGCTGCTGGCCTCTATGAAGGACGATGATGGCCGCGTATTGATCGCCGGTTTCTATGATGGCGTAGAGCCGCTGAGCCCCATTGAGGAACGCGCGGTTGCGGAAGCGCCGGACGTGGATTCCAGTCTGATGCAGGAGCTAGGGTTGATGCGAACCGAAGGCAGCGGGCGGAAATTGACCAGCCTGATCAACCAGCCGTCATTGAACATTCGCGGGTTGCGGAGCGTCGCGGTGGGACCGCAGGCGCGCAACGTGATACCAGCCGCGGCTACGGCATCCATCGATATTCGGCTGGTGAAGGGTATTGGAAATAAGGAAGCCGTGGAGCGCGTGATTCGTCACATTCGCAAGCAGGGCTATTTTGTGACAGAGAATGAACCCGATATGCAGACACGGTTACAGCATCCCAAGATCGCGAGAGTCGCGGTGCCGGGCTTTGATTACAATGCGGTTCGTACCTCCATGGACCTGGAGATTTCGCGAGCGGTGGTGAGTGCGGTGGAGGCGGCGCGCGGGCCTGTGGTGCGCATGCCGACGCTTGGCGGCAGCCTGCCGCTCTACATGTTCGATGAAGTGCTGAAGACGCCGATGATTGGGATTCCCATCGCGAATCACGATAACAGCCAGCATAGTTTCAATGAAAACATCCGGCTGCGGAATTTGTGGGACGGGATAGAAACTATGGCGGCGCTGCTGACCATGAAGTAGAAGGAAGCAGTCGGCGCTGGATACAATGCAAGACTGACATGACTATCACTGATCAGGAGTTCGCGGACATCGCAACCCCTACCGGCCCCATGCGCACGTATGTGCTGCGTCCCACCGCGCCAGGGCGCTATCCAGGCGTGTTGCTCTATTCGGAAATCTTCCAGATCACCGGCCCCATCCGGCGCACGGCCGCGCTGCTGGCCGGGCACGGGTTCGTGGTTGCCGTGCCGGAAATCTATCACGAATTCGAAGCGCCTGGAACCGTGCTGGCGTATGACCAGGCGGGCGCGGACCGTGGCAACGCGCATAAGACCACCAAAGAAATTTCAGCGTATGATAGCGATTCGCGCGCCGCATTGGACTTTCTGGCCTCGCACCCAAGCTGCACCGGACGCCTGGGCGTGATGG
>JANXXV010000010.1 GCA_025350445.1 Bryobacteraceae bacterium
GTTTTGTCAAGTGGCTGAATGCAGGGCAAATTGAGTTTTCTGGTTCTTGGACTGGGTATTCGATGAGATTCTTAGCCGCCGATGGACGCCGATTTACGCGGATGTTGGACTTTTGGCTTCCCTAGTGTCTTTATCTCGAGAATTGAAAGTCCGCCGGCAGTTACATGGTTGGCATCTAATAAAGCGATGAGCATTCTTTCTTTGGAGCATGTCAGCAAGAATTACATTACTGACGGGGCTCCGGTGCCCGCGCTGCATGATGTTTCTCTTGCAGTCGGACGGGGTGAGTTTGTGGCGCTGGTTGGGCGCAGCGGATGCGGGAAATCTACGCTGCTGAATTTGGCCGGGGCTATGGATTTTCCAACGTCGGGGACATTGACACTGGATGGCGTGGTTACTTCTTCGTTGAGTGATGCTGAACTCACGCGGATTCGCTGCAACAAAGTCGGCTTTATCTTTCAGTCGTTCCAGTTATTGCATACGTTGTCGGTGGTTGAGAATGTGGAACTGCCGTTGATGCTGGCGGGCAAGTCCGATGTGCGCGAGAGAGCGTTGGAACGGTTGCGTTGGGTGGAGATGGAATCCTACGCGGCCCGCATGCCTTATCAGCTTTCGGGCGGGCAGATGCAGCGCGTGGCCATCGCACGGGCGCTGGTGAATTCGCCTGCGCTGCTGCTTGCCGATGAACCCACGGGCAATCTGGACACAGCCACCGGCGATATGATCCTGGACTTGCTGCTGCGAATTGTGAGCGAGCGGCACACCTCAATTCTGATGGCGACTCATAGTGTGGAAGCCGCGGCGATGGCCAGTTCGGTGGTGTACATGCGCGATGGGGCCGTGGCAACTTCTTAATGGCATCGCTCGCGCTGTTCTACCGGTTGATTGTGCGTCCCTTGCGCAGGGAGATGTTGCGCACAGCGCTGACGGCGCTGGCTGTTGCGTTGGGCGTGGCGGTGGTGATTGCGATTGAACTGGCCGGGGACGCGGCGGCGGGATCGTTTCGCGCCTCAGTGGAGACACTGGCCGGCGATTCGGATTTCGAGGTGACAGCTACAGCAGGAGGAGTGCCGCCGGAGATTCTGGCGGAGCTGGCTTCGCTGCCCTATGCCTTGCACCTGCGTCCGCGAGTGGAAGACTACGCGGTGTTGGGGGCGCGGACGATTCCGCTGATCGCGGTGGATTTATTGGCAGACGCGCTACCGGGGGAGACGGGTGATTCGTCGAGCGCCAATGTCTATCAACGCGACGATTCCATTTGGGCCGGTGATGGCCTGGGGCTGCACGTTGGGGATCGGGTGCGGCTGTTGATCAACGACCGGACTTCGGAGTTTACAGTACGCGGGGTTCTGGGGGCGCGGTCGGGCGAGGTGATTGTGATGGATCTTGCGCCTGCCAGCCGCGTGCTTGGGCGCACAGGGAATCTGGATCGCATCCTGATTCAGACGCCGGCGGGGAGGACCTTGGACGAGTGGGAGCCTCTGTTGCGAGCCGGGCTTCGGGCGGGCGTGACGCTGGCGCGGCAGGGAAGCCGGACGAATGAGAACCGGCGAATGCTGGCGGCGTTCCGTTGGAATCTGCGGGTGCTTAGCTACATCGCGCTGGTGGTGGGTGCGTTTCTGATCTATAACACGATCTCTGTTTCGGTGGTCCGGCGGCGGGCGGAGATTGGGATTGTACGTGCGCTTGGAGCCACCCGCGGCACGGTGCTTGGCGCGTTTCTGGGAGAGGCCGTGTGTTTTGGATTGCTTGGCGCGGGCGCGGGTCTGGCGCTGGGGCGATTGATGGCGGAGAGCGCGGTGAAGTTGATTGCGGTGACCGTGGATTCGCTTTATGTGAGCAGCAAGCCGGGACCGATCGCGCTGGGTTGGGAGATCACGTTGTTGGGAGTGTCGATTGGAACCGGTGTTGCGGTGTTGTCCGCCTTGCTGCCTGCTTGGGAGGCATCGCTGGTGGTTCCGGTGGAAGCGATGGCGCGGGGACGGCGCGAACATGAAGCGCGCATGCACAGGTGGCGTAATTTTGCGATCGCTTTTGTGTTGGGCGTAGCGGCTTGGATTGCGTCGCAACAAGGGCCGGTGGATGGCAAGCCGATCTTTGGCTACGCGTCGGCGGTGCTGTTGATCGCCACTTCGGCACTGCTGATACCGGCGTTGGTGGCGGGGCTTTCGTCAGTGAGCGCGGGGTTGCTTCAACGGTTTATTGGCGTGGAGGCGCTGCTGGCGGCTCGAGGATTGGCGGGTTCGCTGAGGCGTACGTCCGTGCTGGTGGGCGCGCTCTCGACGGCGATTGCGATGATGGCGGCGGTTGGAATCATGGTGGGCAGCTTCCGCGAGACGGTATTGGTTTGGATGGACGACCGGCTGCAGGCGGATTTGTATTTGCGGCCGGCCGGGCCTACTGGTCCGGATAAACATCCCACAATGTCGGCGGAGGTTGCGGACCGGATTGCGGCCTTGCCGCAGGTCAGCGCGGTAGACCGGTTTCGCGCCTATGAGATCAGCTATGAGGGGATGCCGGCGATTCTGGGCGGCGGCGATACGGCGATTGCGGGGCGATATGGGCGGCGGCCGTTTCTTTCCGGAGCCGATCCGCGTGTGGTGTTTCCAAAATTGAGTACGGGCGATACGGTGATTGTGAGTGAAGCGTTCGCGAACAAGCATCATGTGAAGGCGGGCGACGTTTTGAAGCTGCCGCTGGGCGGACGCGCGGGGAGTTTTCGGGTGGTGGATGTTTACTACGACTACTCCAGCGAGCGCGGGTACATCATCATGGACCGGAAAACGCTGCTGCGCTACCTGCCGGATGCCGCGCCATCGAACATCGCCGTCTATTTGAAACCCGGCGTAGGAATGGACGAGGGGAAGCGGGCGGTGGAAGCGGCCACGGCGGGGCGGAAGGTGTTGGTGTTTTCGAACCGCACACTTCGCGCGGAGGCGATCAAGATTTTCGATAGAACATTTGCGATCACTTATGCTTTGGAGGGCGTGGCGGTGTTTGTGGCGGTGATGGGAGTGGCGGGGGCGCTGCTGGCGCTGGTGATCGACCGGCGGCGGGAGTTGGGATTGCTGCGATTCCTGGGGATTTCCGCGCCTCGGCTGCGGCGGATGATTTTGTTTGAGGCGGGACTGTTGGGATTGCTGGCGAATGTGGCGGGGCTGGTGCTGGGCGTTTTGCTCTCGCTGCTGTTGATTTATGTGATCAACGAGCAGTCGTTCGGTTGGACGATTCAGTTTCACTGGCCGGTAGCGGTGCTGCTGGGCGCGCTTTCGTTGGTTTACGCGGCAACGGTTGCGGCGGGACTTTATCCGGCGCGGGTGGCGATGCGAATGAATCCGATTGAGGTGATCCATGAGGAGTAGGGCAGCGCTGGCATTGTTGATGTGCGCTAGTGTTTTCGGCGCTCCTTACCGGTTGGCGCTGCCCGGGTATCGGTATGCGTTTCCGCGGGACCATTTCAATCATCCGGAGTTTCAGACGGAGTGGTGGTATTACACGGGCAATCTACATTCCGCAGACGGTAAGCGGTTTGGATTTGAGCTGACATTTTTCCGTCATGGCGTGGATCGGGAGCCGCGACCGAAGAATGTTTGGGACGTTGACGATGTTTGGCTGGCGCATTTCGCACTGAGCGATATTGACGGCGAACGGTTTTATCATACGGAGCGGTTGAATCGGGCGGGCGCGGAGCTGGCGGGCGCGGATGAGGCGAAGGCTCGGGTTTGGAACGGCAACTGGCAGGCGCGGTGGGTTGGGCGTGGCCAGAGTTTGCAGGCGGTGGCTGAGAAGTTTCGTATTGATTTGACGGTAGAGGCGGAGAAGGCTCCGGTGATCCATGGGGCGAATGGAGTTAGCCAAAAGGCTGAGGGAGAAGGGCGCGCATCGCATTATATTTCGCTAACGCGGTTGGCTGCGAAGGGAACAATCGATGTGGAGGGTAAAGCTTTTTCAGTGGAAGGGCTGGCATGGATGGATCATGAATTTTTCACGCATCAGCTGGAT
>JANXXV010000012.1 GCA_025350445.1 Bryobacteraceae bacterium
GCCGCTCTTATCGCCGCCGTACACGAAGCTGGCGGGACGGCTAGTGGCAATCGTAATCGCGTCGTGTAACTCTTCCGCCGAAAGTTGCCGCACATACTTCCGTGCGTAGTATTTCGTATAGCTGTCTTTCCACTCGCCGTCAAACCGCGCCGAAAGCTGGTACGCGTTCGATTTGCAAATCACACTCAGCAGATGGCGGATGCTGTATTTGTTCTTGCGGAACTCGTCCGCCAACGCGTCCAACAACTCCGGATGAGAAGGCTGCAACTGCCACCCGGCGGGCAGGTTCTTCGGGTCTTGCCGTGCCAGGTCGAACTCATCGAACGGTTCCACAATTCCGAACGACATCATCCGCGCCCAGAAAATATTCGCCGTGGCCCGCGCAAACTGCGGATGCGCCGTAATCATGCGGCCCATCTCGTCTCGCGGGTCCGCGCCCGCCTTTGCTTTCTCGCCCGTAAGAATAAATGCAGGATCGTTAGGACCGCCAAACCGCGGCACACGAATCATGCTGCCGCCTTTTGTGTTGTAACCGGGATTGTGATCGTCAATCAGGAACTCGCCCGATTGCGGTTTACCATCTTCCCAATACATCAGATACCGCGAATTCCCCAGAAACGCGGAGTTCTGAAAGAATTGCGAACGCTTCTGCCGCGAGAGCCAAACATTCACTTTCTCCAGATGCCCCTTGCCGTCGTGGCAGGAAATGCAGGAAAGGTTGATGCCCAGGAACGTCTTGCCGTACAGAACCGCGAGCTCATCGTCTGTATCCAACTGATGAACCATCCCGAGGTCCGCGCCATCGTCCGGCTGTGGTTTCCCCTGCACATGTTCCCGCGCAATCACGTTCGATGCCGCCACCACATGATTGCTCTTCGCCGCCGCCGCAATGATCGACTGCACCACATCGTCATACGGACGATCCACCCGCAGATTCTCCTTCATCCAATAATGGAAAAGATTCTGCCCGCGCCCCATCTTTCCGTTCGCCCGGAACAGATCCATGAAGTAGTACGCCCACTTATCGACGTAGGCATCACTGGCTAGCAGCCGGTCAATCAGCTTGTCGCGCTTTGCGGGAT
Source organism: Bryobacteraceae bacterium (assembly GCA_025350445.1). The sequence goes on from JANXXV010000012.1 coordinate 1,083, forward strand.
CGGGATCGGCGGCAAAGGACTTCAACTCTTCGGGTGCGGGAATACGGCCGGTCAGATCCAGCGAAACCCTTCGCAAAAACTCGCCGTCGCTGGCCAGCCCCGCGTGCGGAATGCCGTCCCGCTCCATCTTCCCAAAAATTTGTTCGTCTACAAAGTTACGGCGCGGAACCCGGCCCACGTCCACTTTTCCAGGCGCCGATGCCAGCACTTTCTCCGTGAGCGCAGCCGCATCGCGGGACGGCGCAGCTTGGAACAACGGCGCGTGCGCCTCAGAGAATCGATCGGGCGGCAGCGCCTCCGGTTGGGCTTTCTTCGGTGCCTCGGCGGCACTCAACGCGACGGCACAGATCGCCGCCAGACAGACGGATGTAATGGAGCGCATCTTGGATCTCCTAAGTTTCTAGAGCTGTCTGGATTTTATAATATTTTTCGCCTGCCCGCTCACCACCCCTTCCCCGCGATCCATCGGATTCTTCTTCTTTAACCGTGTCCGCCAAATAGAGATCCCGGCCGCAACAGCCACGACGGCGATGAAAACAATCCCGTATACGAAAGGCGGAATCCGTTCCCCATTCAGGAACGACGGCGCAATAAACAGGTACAGCACGAAAAGTACGGCCGCCACCGCCATCACTGCCAGGTAGGTTCCTTTCCTGGATGTCCTTATTGTCATCGCGACGCCTGCTCTTGATGCCGGACCTCACCAAATTCTCCAATCATCTTCCCGTTGAACGCAGAGATATCCGCGGGCTTTCGGCTCGTCACCAATTCGTTATCATTCACTACTTCCCGGTCCACCCGGTTGCCCCCCGCTTTGCGGATACCGGTCTGCAAGGTTGGCCGCCAGGTGATCGTTCGCCCGCCTGGCCCGCCCGCGTCCACCAGCGTCCAAGGCCCTTGGTAAATATAAGTCATGAAAACCTCCTAAGCATCGGTCTGACACTTTGTAGACGCAATCTTAAGGAAATTTTCAGTCTAAAAATCGAAACGGATGGCAAACTGGAACCGGCGCGGCTCTCCGGTTGATGAAACCTTGCCAAAAAATGCGCCAAAATCCGGATACGGCGAAGGCTTCCCGTAATTGGGATGGTTAAAGATGTTGAAACATTCCGCCCGGAATTCGATTGCCGCCGTTTCGCCCAAGGGGAAGCTGCGAATCAAATCCAAATCCACCAGCGCGCTTCCTGGCCCCGGCAAAATATTCCGTCCCGCGTTGCCGAATGTGTAAGCCTTCGGCGCCTGGAATGCCGCGGGGTTGTAATAGTGATCCGCCGTGCGCTGCCCATCCGGCAGCAGCAGCGGTTGTCCCGCCACCACGTCGGGCCGGTTCGGTGTTCCTGAATTGGCGGGGTCGAAGCCTAGATACACCGGATTCAGCGGCGTCCCATCCTGCACCGTAACAATTCCATTCACTTGCCAATCCTTCAGCACATAGTGAAATGCGTGCGCCGCCGGAAGATTGTAGAGAACCGATCCGCTGAACCGGCGACCCACATTAAAGAACGAAAGGCCTCGTTCCAACCGCAGATTCCGTTCATCCTGCGCTCCGAAACTTTCAAACTGCCCGGGCACCACGCTGTCCGCATCGTCAATCGACTTGGACCACACAAAGCTCGACAAAAACGCCAGGTTCGCGCCCACGCGCTTCTCCACTTTCACTTGCAAAGAATGGTACGAAGAATTGGAGATGTGCTGGCGCTGAATAATTTGCCCCAACGCAGGGAACGGCCGCAGCGCCTGCAGTTCCCCCGCGCGCGGCGCCAGGTTCTCGCCCGTTTCCACGTGCTGCGGCGTATTGAACGTTCGGAACCGGCCAAGCTTCGTTCCCTTTGAACCCACATAAGCAGCTTCCAGTACCACTTTCGCTGGAAGCTCATGCTGCAAACTTGCATTCCATTGCTGCATGTACGGCGTCCGCGCCCCCGGATCGACGCCGAAGTAGCTGGGAAGGCCGGTACCCGCCGTCCGCGGGAACCCGATTCTGGTGCTCAGAATAGGCACGATGCCGTCCGTCTCATCGCGCTCGTTCCGCACGCCATTGCGAATCAAATCGTAAGTCTCAACGGAAATCTCAGGGCTGAAGTAAATTCCATAACCGGCGCGGAATATGGAATTGTCCGGAAGCCTCCACGCCAGGCCCGCGCGTGGAGCAAAGTTGTTCTTGTCGGGCCTCACCGCCGCGCTCACTCTCGTCAGCCTCGGCGCGCGCGGCAGGCGCGAATAGTCCAGGTTCAATAGACTCTCGCGGATTTCCTTATATGGAGAGTTGTATTCATACCGTAAGCCCAGCGTCACCACAAGGTGCCGCGCCACTTTCCATTCGTCCTGGAAATAGTACGCCTGGCTGTTCTGCCGTAAATACGCTTGCGTGGTCCCGATGTTCCGGCTTGTCACCTGCGGCAGCCCTAACAGAAAATCGGCGAACCCATCGCCGGTCTTCTCCGGGGAATGCGGATCGGATGTGAACGCGCCCGTAAAAATATACTGGCCGCGCACCATTCTGCTCTGCAAATAATTCAACTGAAAGTGGACGTAGTCCAATCCAAACTTCACTGTATGTTCGCCGCGGTTGATCGAAACGCCATTGGCCAGGTGCCAGAAATTGTCCCGCTGAATCTGTGGCAGCGTACTCGAATCGGTAATCGCCGAAATGCCCGAGATCAAAAACGACGGCAGCCCGAACGTAAACGGATCGGCGGGCAGTCCGGACATCCCCAATTCCCGCGCGACGTTTGTTTTGAACGCACTCTCCGGCACGTCGAAAACGCGGAAACGCGTGAACGACGCGCGCATCTCGTTAAACCAGTTCTTTCCGCTCGCCGTGTGTCCCAGCGCCACTTGCTGCGATCGTGTGTCCTCATCGGATTTCCGCTCCGGAAAATTATTCGCAATGTGGTCCCGTTCGTCGTTGATCGTGTAGCGCCCGAATAAAATGCTCCGGTTCTTAAACTGATGATCGATCCTGCCTGAAGCATTGTCACCCACATTCTCGTTCGGAGTAACACTCAAGTAGTTATTCTGCTGCCCCGCTCTATTCGGCAGCGGCTCATAGTTCGCCAGGTATCGTCTTGCCGCAATATCAATTCGTGACCCCGGGATGCGGTTGTCCGGAAATGGCGCACGCTCGAACGTATCCGTATCAATCGACAGCGGATCGAAAATTTGATTCCTGCCCCGGAAATCTCCACCTCGCAGCGCCCGCGTCGGCACTACGTTCAACGACGATTTCGCCAGCTTTCCCCGCAACCCCTCATAACTCGCAAAAAAGAACGTAGAACTCAACGGAACCCGGCCGCCCAGCGATCCGCCATATTGGTTCTGCCGGAAGATGGGGCGGGGCAGTGACGGCGCATCGAAGAAATTCCGCGCGTCAAACGCTTCGTTCCGGAAAAACTCAAACCCGCTCCCATGAAAGGCCGTACTGCCGGATTTGCTCACCACATCCACCATCCCGCCGCCCGCCTGTGCGAATTCCGCCGACGGCAGCGAGGTTTGGATGCGAAACTCCTGCACCGTCTCAAGCAGCGGGTTCACCGCCATCGCAAACGTGTTCCGGTCCGTGTTGTAGGCGCCGTCGAAAAGATAAACATTCATCGTCGATCGCGCCCCGTTGATCGGCGGATTCAGCGAAACCGCTCCCCGCGCCGCCTGCAGATCGCCGATGATGTCGCGCGTGAATCCGCCCAGTTGCCGCGGCACCACACCCGGCCCCAAAGTCATCAGCGAAAATACGTTGCGCACCCCCAGGGGAAGCGACGTGATCGTGCGCGAATCCAGCCGGTATCCTTGCGATGCGTCTTCAGTCTGTAGCTGTGAAACCTGCGCGCTGACAGTAATGCTATCCATCTCGCGGCCAACCTGAAGGTCGAACGTGAGCCGTAGCTTCTGGTTGATTTCCAACAGCACCCCGCGGACCGTAAGCGAACGGAAGCCGGCTTTATTAACCTGAACCTTGTAGACTCCCGGTTGCAAATCGTCAATCCGGTACGCGCCGCGCGGGTTCGTCGTGCTCCGGCGCGAGAACCCCGTGGAGATCCGCGTAACCGTCACTTCCGCGCCCGGAATCAACGCGCCCGTTCCATCCCGCACCTCTCCCAGCAATGTGCTCGATGCTACCTGCGCATGTGCCGCGACTGCCAGATTCAGCAGCAGAAGGATAAGGACTAGCATCTGTCCTTTCCATTCTCCTGCATTTCCGGGCCGATCCGCACGCTCCCTTTATACTGTTCTGATACACCACCACAACAAGGAGAAACTGAAATGGATATTAATGCGATTGCACTTACGGCTACCACCATTGCCACCCAGGTGGGGCTGAAGATACTGGGCGCTGCCGTTCTTTGGATTGTAGGTAGAAGGCTCATTCACTTTGCCGGCAGCATTCTCTCGAAGGCGCTCGCCCGGCAGAGCCTCGATGCCACCATCTCCGGCTATATCAAGTCCACCGTTACCGTTCTTTTGAATATCGCGCTAATCGTCGCCTTGCTCGGTTTCTTCGGCGTGGAAACCACCACCTTTGCCGCATTGCTGGCCGCGGGCGGCGTCGCCATTGGGATAGCCTGGAGTGGCCTTCTGGCCAACTTCGCCGCCGGTGTTTTCATCGTGATTCTGCGCCCTTTCAAAGTGGGGGATTTCGTTACCGCCGGAGGCGTCACCGGAACCATCTGCCACATTGGACTCTTCGGCACCACCATCGATACGCCGGATAATGTGCAAGCTATAGTCGGTAACAACAAGATTCTGTCCGACACCATTCAGAACTTCTCAAGCAACCCCTATCGACGCGTGGACCTGCTGGCGCAACTCGATCACGGCTCGGACCACAACCTGGCAATCGGCATGTTAAAAGACCGCCTCG
>JANXXV010000026.1 GCA_025350445.1 Bryobacteraceae bacterium
AGGAGTCTGTCGGAGATAGAATTTCTCGAACGTAAAATCAATAACTTACGAACATTGCATGGTCTGTAAGTTGATGATTCTTGGTCGAAAACAGCTTCATTCCGACAGACTCCTAGCCTTTCACTTCCATGTCGCGCACCCGATGTTCGGTGGAACCCGGCAAGGTGAGCGCCGGCGATAGTTACCGCCGGCGCCGGCGAGAATCGGATTATTGCTGAGAATGGTTATGCGCGGGGCCTCGACCGGCGTGGCCCCCGTGCCCGTGCATGCCTTTCAGCGATGTAAGCTTGGCCTGTTGGTCGGGAGTGAGAATCAGGTAAAAGGCCGCATCGGCTTTCGCATCGTTGGAGGTGAGCTGCGCGGTGAGATTGCCAATAGTTGTAGCGGCGCGGTCAATACCGGCGTTGTCATTCTTCTTTACCGCGTCTTTGATGGCCGTGTGGGCGGTTTGGAGATTCGTATGCACGGCGGCGTTCGCTGTGGAAGAATTGGTGAAGATGTTGGTGGCTTGCTGCTGCTGCGCAGTGGTCAGGGTGAGCAGCGTGGTGAGATGCGCGACACGGCGCTGGGCCATGGTTGCCGGATCTGGCGGAGTGCGCATGCCTTGTGCGAACAGGCACGAGGCGGCGAGTAGGGAAGCTATTAATGCTTTGGTCACTTTATTTTTCATGGGGTGGAGAAGTCTCCTGCTATTTGAACGCGGCGGTGAGGGCGAGCGTTGCGGGCGGGCTGTAAAAGTCGTGTAAAACCTTAGGGTTAACGCGTCTTCATCCGCGGGCTTGAGGGCTTATTCCACCTGCTGTGGAATGCCAAATCCGATTAGGCGGATTGTGGCAATTCGAGCGCCTGCTGCACTTCCATGGCTCGGCGCCAGTGGTCTTCGAACAGGCCTTTCATGCCCTCGGCGAATCCTTCGTGATCGAAAAGCAGCGAGGTCCAGGTGGGCTTTGTGATCACCGGGTCCAGCAGTGCGATCATTCCGTAGTGGCCGTCAAACAACGCCAGCTTCATGGGTAGCGCCGGAGCGCTGCACACCTCGACACCGAGGGCCTTGAACTCTTCCATGCGCTGCTGGTGGATGGCATCAACCGTTCCGCTTTCGAACATCAGCCGGCAGGAGACGCCGCGCAGGCGGGCCTTCTTCACCAACTGTTCATCCAGCGGATCTACGGCGTAGGGCGGGCGTGAGAATTCCAGGTATTCGAACTGCACTTCCGACAGCAGGCGCCGGTATTGCGCGGCGGTCTGGCCCGGCTCGCCTACGATGCGCAGGTAGTCGAGGGTGCCGCGGCCGCCCTGCCCCTCCGAGTAGGCTACATTCAGGTCTTCCACAAGGCCTCCGGCGAAGCGGGCTTGCTCGGTGAGTTCCTGTTGCAGCGAATCGCCACGGCGCGCCAGATAGCTGGGAATCGCCAGTGAGGGTTCCACCGCGGAGAACAGCTTGGTCTTCTCCTGGACTACCTGCGCAAAGCCTTTTTCGATCAGGCTATCCAGCACCTCGTAAATTTTTTGCCGCGGGACGTGCGAACGCGCGGCCAGCTCCAACGCCTTGAAGCGCGGGTGGCCGACAAGGACAAGGTAGGAACGGGCTTCGTATGCATTGAGGCCGATCTGCTGCAATCTTCGCCAAAATCGTTGAAAATCTATCTCCGGGAGTTCTTTCGTCATCTTGATTTCTTGAGCTAACCTATCACATGAACGGCTGCGTTGTAACGCAAGCGCGCCGCAAGTCAAGTGGGGGTGAGCCGAACGGCCAGTGCTACAATCGCCGATAGCTGGTGACTGAAAGAAGGAGGTGGCGGGCGTTATGCCTTCCCTGCTCGATTTCCCCCGAACTTTGGGTGCTTTGCGCCAGAGTAGTTACACGGAAGAACGGCTGGCCGGACGCAGCGTGAAAGATGAGCTGCGGGCCAACCTGATCCGCCGTCTTCGTACCGGAGAGACGCTGTTTCCCGGAGTGGTTGGATATGAAGATACGGTTACTCCCCAAATTGTCAACGCAGTTTTATCCCGCCATAATTTCATACTTCTTGGACTGCGCGGACAGGCGAAGACGCGGATCATCCGGCTGTTAACTACTCTTTTTGACGATGCGGTTCCGTACATAGCGGGCTGCGAGATTCGCGATAACCCGTACACGCCGATTTGCAAGCGGTGCCGGGATTTGATTGCGGAGATGGGTGAGGAAACGCCGGTCGCGTTTCTGACTCCAGCCGAGCGGTATGTGGAAAAGCTAGCTACGCCCGACGTGACCATCGCCGACATGATTGGCGACATCGATCCCATCAAGGCGGCGCGGCGCGGCCAGAATATCTCGGATGAGTTAACGGTGCATTACGGATTGCTGCCGCGGGCCAATCGCGGAATCTTCGCGGTGAACGAACTGCCGGATCTGGCGGGCAAGATTCAGGTGGGTTTGTTCAACATCATGCAGGAAGGCGATGTGCAGATTAAGGGCTATCCCATTCGCCTGCCGTTGGATGTGATGCTGGTATTCACGGCGAATCCGGAAGACTATACGGCGCGCGGGAAGATCATCACGCCGCTGAAAGACCGCATTGGAAGTGAGATCCGCACGCACTATCCGCTTTCGATTGAGCAGGGGTTGCAGATCACGAATCAGGAAGCATGGACGGACCGCGGCGCGGGCGTGGAGGTCTCGATTCCCGGTTACATTCGCGAAGTGATTGAGCAAGTGGCGTTCCTGGCGCGAGACGACAAAAAGATAGACAAACGTTCCGGAGTTTCGCAGCGGCTGCCGATCTCAGTTTTAGAGAATGTGGTGTCCAACGCCGAGCGGCGTGCGTTGCGGAATGGGGAGGATCTTGCGGTGCCTCGCGTGCTGGATGTATACGCAGCACTGCCTTCCATGACGGGCAAGATTGAGCTGGAATACGAAGGCGAGTTGAAGGGCGGCGATTTTGTGGCGCGGGAATTGATCCGCACCGCCGTGGGCAAGGTCTACAACGCCTATTTTGATGGCGTGAATGTGTCGCAAATCACGCGCTGGTTTGAAATGGGCGGTGCGGTGCGGCTGGATGAATCGCTGGATTCGGCCGGCATGGTGGCGGCGTTGAACGGTATTCAGGGCCTGCTGGAACGTACGAACAAGCTGGGGCTTGGCGAGAACGAAGCCGATGCGGTGCGCGTGTCCGCGGGTGAATTCATTCTGGAAGGCCTGTATGCCCACCGGCGGCTGAGCCGGAGCGAGGAGCAGGGCTTTGTGGCGGGTGAGCGGGAGCGGAAACGGGACCGGGAGGAGCCGGGGCCGGACGACATCCGGCGGCCTGGTTCGCGTAAGCAATTCAATTAATGTACAGCGTGAGGTGCGGCGCGTGAAGTGGATCAACTACACGAAATATAGCGGCGACGATCTGGGCATCAGCTCGGAAGACCTGCTGAAGGCGCTGTCGGAATTCTTTCTGCAAAGCGGATTCGACTCGCAGTATATGCAGTTCAGCGAGATGAATCGGCAGTCGATGGAAGATTTGAAAGAAGCGATTGAGAGGGCGCTGCGCGAAGGCAGCATGTTCGATCAATCGCAGGCCGCGCAGATGGCGGAGCAGATTCAGCGGATGTCTCCGGAGGAGTTCAATCAGCTGGTGAACCGGCTGGTGAAGAAACTGGCGGACGATGGGTACATTACGGCGGATGAGCGGGGCGAAGGCAAAGAGGCCGCGCCGCGCGACGTGAAGATTGAGATCACCGATAAGTCTGTCGATTTTTTTGGATTCAAGACGTTGAAGGATTTGCTGGCTGGGTTGGGGAAGGCTAGCTTTGGCGCGCATGACACGCGGGATATGGCTACGGGCGTGGAGGCCAGCGGCGCGGCCAAGGCTTAGGAGTTTGGCGATGTGCTGAACCTGGATATTAGCGAGACGTTGTTTTCCGCTATGCGGCGCGAGGGTGTGCAGGTGCCTTTGAATTTGGAGTACAGCGACCTGCACGTGCATCAGGCCGAGTACCAGAGCTCCTGCGCAACGGTGCTGATGCTGGATTGCAGCCATAGCATGATTCTGTATGGCGAGGACAGGTTTACGCCGGCCAAGAAAGTGGCGCTGGCGCTGGCTCATCTGATTCGAACGCAGTATCCAGGGGATAGTCTGCGGCTGGTGCTGTTTCACGATTCGGCGGAGGAGTTGCGGATTTCCGAGCTGGCCAGGGTGCAGGTGGGGCCCTACTATACAAACACGCGCGATGGTCTGATTCTGGCGCAGCGGCTGCTGAATCAGGAGAAGAAAGACATGAAACAGATCATCATGATTACCGATGGAAAGCCGTCGGCATTGACGCTGGATGACGGGCGCGTTTATAAGAATGCGTTCGGGCTGGATCCGCTGGTGATCAGCAAGACACTTGAGGAAGTTTGCCGGTGTAAGAAGCAGGGGATTTTGATTAACACGTTTATGCTGGCGAGCGATTACGGGTTGGTGCAGTTTGTGCAGAAGGTTACTGAGCTTTGCCGCGGGAAGGCTTACTTTTCCACGCCGTATAACTTGGGGCAATATCTGCTGATGGATTATATGAACCGGAAGACGCGGACTATTCACTAGTTTCGGAGAGCGGGACTTGGGGTCCCATAGGCGTTAGGTTCAGCTTTCCGCGGCTGCTGGCGGACCGCTGGCCGTTAGGAAGCGGCTTCCGGTATCGACTTAGCACATGGCGGCCGCGAATCAGGCACTTAACTTAACGCCAATGGATTTGGGTCCACCGTTCTAGCGTAGTGTCCAAGAAATAGCTGGACAGATCG
>JANXXV010000028.1 GCA_025350445.1 Bryobacteraceae bacterium
GATCGCCAAGATCATTAAGGTCATTGACGAGATTGCCTTCCAGACCAACATCCTGGCGCTGAACGCCGCGGTGGAAGCGGCGCGGGCGGGCGAAGCGGGCATGGGTTTCGCAGTCGTTGCCGATGAAGTGCGCAACCTGGCGCAGCGTTGCGCGCAAGCGGCCAAGGACACCGCGGCTCTGATCGAGGAATCGATTGCCAAGGCCAACGATGGCAAGGTGAAGGTCGATCAGGTGGCCGGGGCCATTCGGGTCATCACCGGAGAATCCGCCAAGGTCAAGATGCTGGTGGACGAGGTGAACCTGGGCAGCCAGGAGCAGGCGCGCGGCATCGAGCAGATTGGCAAGGCCATGATCCAGATGGAACAGGTGACGCAGATGACGGCGGCCAGTGCCGAAGAGAGCGCCGCGGCGGCAGAAGAGTTGAACGCGCAGTCGGAGACCCTGAAGGACATCGTCGAGCGATTGGCATCCATGGCGGGCGGTGCCGGAGCAGCCACCGGCAATGTCCGTCAAACTCACCGCCGAAGCTCCAGGTCCCCGGCTCCGAGCCGGCAAGGCGAATCCGCAGCCAGTCTGACTGCGCTGCGCAAGGCGGTACCGCACCAGTCGAAATCCGGGCACGCCGAGCGGGTGCTCGACAGTCAAGCCTCACACAAGGACTCGTTCCCCTTGGAAGAGGAGTTCAAAGAGTTTTGATTGGTTCACTCAGCGGGACAGGCTGCGAGGACAACTCCAGCCTGTCAAGGCATTATCGATACTGCCACGCGAAAGAGCCTCTCGAACGCCGGAGGCCCGAATCATCCCTGCTCCGAAAATAGCATCGGCTCTGATCGAGCCCGGCGGCGATTTCGCGACCCGGTTCCTGATCGGAGAGCTGGCATTTCATCCGCCGTTTTGACCGGTCACAAACGGGTGAAGACAGGCCGCTACTCTCCCGCCCCCGTCTGCCATATATTTCCAGTCGTCTCACCCAACGCAAAGATCATTTTTCCCGGTGCCACCGCCTTTTTGCACAGTGGGCCTTTTGTGACACGCTTACTCTCGACAGAATGTTTCATTTTGTCGAGAGAGAAGGCATACCCCGCCTCCGGGCAGGGAAGCGGTCGGTTTACGTTTCGTCTTCGATGGCGTGTCATTCCGGCAGCATGCGTTCGTCCAGGATGCGGGAAACGAGAATGCCTCCCGGCTCACGTCGGAAAAACACGACGTGCTTGCCTTGTTCCATGCGGCGCAAGCCGGGGCGAACGTGATCGCAGGGGCGGCCGGACGCCGGGTTGTCGGCCAGCCTCTGGCAACAGGCTTCAAGGTCGTCGATATGACGGATGGTCTGGTCTTCGCCCCATGTATGCAGGGTGTACGTGCCGATGTCCATCAGGTCGGCCTCGGCAAGGCGGGACAAACGGAATGTAGCCACCGGCTAGCGCTTTTTTTTGGAAAGCTTAAGTGTCTGCCGGACGCGCTCGAAAGAGTTTCCCTCGGCAATCCCGCTAGCGTCGCCGGTATCAATCGCCGTTCGCAGCGCCGCAAGCTTCGCCTCATACTGCTGTTCCTCGCGCTCCAATGTTCGCAGCGCCGCGCGGACAACCTCGCTGGCGTTTCCGTAACGGCCACTCTCCACCTTCGCCAGTACGAAGATGTCAAGCTCATCGGTCAAATTCACATTCCGAGTGGGCATGGTGTTCCCTTTAGCTGTCAATCCTAAAGGGAGTGTATCAGAGTTAGCAAACATTGCCAATACCGTATAGCCCTACATAAAGGACGTTGCACTAAACCGCGAGCGGCAGTCCGCGGGGCTTTCGTCGTCGGATTTGTTTTTCGTTGTGTCGCGGGCGTTCCACTTCGTCCATTTTGCAACGGACATTTGCAACATTCAACCCATTGATTTCATCGCCTTCGCGCAACGTTGCAAAACTTACCCTTTGTGAAACGCGGGCGGGAGAAACTGGATTGAGTTCTCGTCGCAGGATTAAGCCTGGGAACAGCGGCCCGAAACCTTCCTAGTCGAAATGCTGGCCAATTTCCTGCATCCCATTGGAGCGCTGGCTCAGCCCCCCGGCGCTGTAAGCGAGATGTAGTGGAGCTAAAATAGTCGGCAATATGCGCGCACTGATTCTGCTCCTGCTCTGTTGCGCCCTCTGCTTAGGGGGTGTAGTATCCTTACCCTCAATGCCAAGCTACTGAAGGCGAGAACGTTAGTCATTGAAGGCACCGTAGATCTCCCCGACGGGACCGTAATCGACTTCGACTTACAGCATTCTGGCATGATGCGAGATCCAGACCCGACGCTGAAGTTCACGAACACACAGGGCCAGATTAAGGTGACTGGCGGCAGATATGCCACGTCTGTCGACTTGGCTGGCTGGAAACCAGGAACCGTGGAAGTCTGGATAGGCATAGACAACTTTATACCCAAGCAGCCTGCGGGCGTAATGCAGCGTTTCGGCCCGAATGGTAAGGATCTGTCGGGTCCAAACGTCGTTGACAAAAAGATCTTGAAGCGTATCGAGGCGACGAAAACGGTTCTGCTGCCACCACTTCGGCCAACTCCGAAATGAGAACGGGCTTTCTGCCTGTGCATTGAATTATTCTCCGGTGTAATGCGGATTTATTACGCTGTCCTGATTCCCTCAGCCCTGGTGCTGGTGCCTGTTCGAGTTCCGGGACGAGTTTCACTCCGCAACGGATGGATTCTAAGCCCGTGACGCGGGCCAGTGTACCCAGCGTCGGTGTGGAGAGCCAAATCGTCAAACAGCTTGGCGGCAAGCACAGGTACTTTTTCGATATCCGCCGCCGCCTTTTTTGCCGATCACAAATGGGGCAAGTATTTCTTTACCCTCAGATCAGCTTCCCAAACGATTGACATTACAGCCGGTTAGCTGATTCTTCGGTATGTTCGGCCGCTCACCTCCAACGTCCAAAAGTTCTCAGCGTCTCCATGATCCTGCGATTCTGAGTAAGTTAGAAAACGCAGAAGCGTAGACTCGACACACGAGAGGAGGACAGGAATGGAATGGAATGGAATGGAACGGAACGGAACGGAAAGATTACGGGTGTTGCTTGCAGAGCAGAAAAATCACCACCGCAGGCGGCCCGCGATCACAAAACGCAAGAACGAACCAACTGCGCCCAGTACCGGATTGGTTCTGTTTCGCAAAATCACGACAACGAGCGGAACCGAGCCCTCCCCTCACAAAACGCACAAACAAACCCAACCGCGCCCGGCGCCGGATTGGCTCTGTTTCGCAAAATCACCACCACGAGCCGAAGCGAGTCGTCCCGCTATCACAAAACGCACAAACAAACCCAATCGCACCGAACCGAAGTACAGAGGTTCGCGTATACTCGGTCGTGGATCTCGCCGGATGCGGCCACGAACCCGAACGGCCAGTAACCGGACGTCGCCCCCTTGGCGGCCACGAGGAGGTCCGGCCGAACGCCCCAGTGATCGAGGCCGAACCA
>JANXXV010000056.1 GCA_025350445.1 Bryobacteraceae bacterium
CCGGCAAGTTTCTGACGGGCAGGCCCTTCGCAAAGCAGACGTGGGCCAAGGGTTTGGATGCCAATGGTAAGCCGATTCGATTGCCCGGTATAGATCCCAGTCCGGAAGGGACGTATGTGTGGCCGGGCGTGCAGGGAGCCACCAACTGGTATTCGCCGAGCTATAACCCGTTGACGAAGTATTTTTATCTGGCCGTGTGGGAGAACAGAAGCGTGTACCGGAAAGGGGAACAGGAATATAGTCCGGGCAACCGCTTCATTGGTAGTGTTCCTCTGATCGATCTGCCGGAGGAGCCGGGGCATGGTGCAATCCGCGCATTGAATCCTAAGACCGGCGAGATGATTTGGGACTATCCGCTGCACACCAAGCCATGGGCAGGTGTGCTTTCGACGGCCGGCAAACTAGTTTTCGGCGGCAGCGACGAAGGCTATTTCTTCGCGCTGGATGCGGAAACTGGCAAAGAAGTCTGGCGGATGAATACCGGCGGCGCGATTCGTGCGAACCCCATCGCTTACACCAGCCAGGGCAAGCAACTGATCACGATTGCGGCCGGCAGTTCCATCTTCACATTTGAACTGGGAAAATAACGCCGCGCGAACATTTGGGGATAAATATGTCACGTGATCTAGTCTTGTCTCTATACCGTAGTATGCAACGGATGCGGCAGTTTGAACTACGCATTCAGCAGACTTACCGCTCTGGCGTTATGCCCGGCTTCATCCATCTTTACGTGGGAGAAGAAGCGGTGGCGGCTGGCGTTTGCGCACACCTGTCTCGGGAGGATTACGTCACCAGCACACACCGCGGGCATGGGCATGCGCTCGCAAAGGGAGTGCCCGTGAACGAAGCCTTTGCCGAAATCTGGGGCAAGCCCACCGGCGTAAACGGAGGCCGCGGCGGCAGTATGCATATTTACGATCCTTCGTGCGGGTTCCTGGGAACGAATGGAATTGTCGCCGCGGGTATTCCCATCGCCACTGGGGCTGCGATGGCCGCTTCCCTGCGTGGCGACGGACACGTTGCAGTGAGTTTCTTCGGCGATGGCGCGGTGAACAACTGCGCCTTTCATGAAGGGATCAATCTGGCGGCTGCTTTGCTGCTGCCGGTGGTGTTCGTATGCGAGAACAACCTCTATGCCACCGAGACACCGTTCCACCGTGTAACGCGCAACACGAACGTGGCTAGCCGCGCGGCGGCTTACGGCATCCCTGGGATCGGCATTGACGGCAATGATGTTCTGGAAGTACATCGCGTTGCGGGTGAGGCGATTGCGCGGGCACGGGCCGGCGAAGGTCCAACGTTGATCGAGTGCAAGACGTACCGTCCGCTGGGCCATTTTGAGGGAGATCCCGGCACCGGATATCGGCCCAAGGAAGAGATTGCCGAGTGGAAATTGCGCGATCCGATTGACCGTCTGGCCCGCGCCGGAATGCAGGCGGGGGTTGTGGGTGAGGCGGAGCTGAAAGACGTGGAACAGCAGGTAGAGCGCGAAATCGAAGAAGCGTATGAGTTTGCCCGAGTGAGTCCGGAGGCCAACGCCGCCACCGTATCGGACTTCGTATACGCCTAGAGATCATATGCCGGAACAGCGAAGTATTCAATACGTCGAGGCGTCCGTGGAAGCCTTGCAGGAAGAGATGCGGCGCGATTCGTCCATCTTCTACATTGGGCAAGGCATCGGCCAGCGCGGCGGAAACTTCAAGCAGAGTAAAGGGCTGTGGGAAGAGTTCGGCGACCGTCGCGTGCGCGACATGCCGATCTCCGAATTGGGGCAAGTGGGCATGGGCGTGGGGGCGGCGATGGCGGGTGCGCGGCCGGTGGTGGACATCGTATTCCTCGACATGATCATGGAAGCCATGGGGCAGATCGTCGAGCAAGCGGCGACCATCCACTACACCTCTAACGGAAAGATCAAGGTGCCGCTCGTGGTACGCGCCGCAATGGGCAGCGCACGGTGTACCGGCCCGCATCATTCGCGTTGCTTCTATTCCTGGTTCGCGCACATCCCCGGTCTGAAAGTGGTATTGCCATCGTCGGTGACCGATGTGAAGGGGCTGATGAAGACCGCTATTCGCGACGATGGTCCGGTGATCTTCATCGAACACAAGTTTTTCTATAACAAGAAGGGGCCGGTGCCCACGGGCGAATACGCTATCCCATTCGGTCAGGCGAATGTCTGCAGGAAAGGGACGGACGTTACTATCTTGGCGATGAGCCTGATGGTGTGGCACGCAATGGAAGCGGCCGAACGTCTGGAGAAAGAAGGAATTTCGGTTGAGGTGATTGATCCCAGAACGATCGTTCCATTTGATGAGCAAACTCTGCTCGAATCGGTCAGCAAGACCGGGCGGTTCCTGATCGTGGATGAAGCGCAGCAATTCTGCGGCTTTTCCGCCGAGGCCGCCGCTATCGTTTCCTCCAAGGCTTTCGATTCACTGGACGCGCCAATCAGCAGGATGGGCGCGCTGCATACGCCTCATCCATTCAATCCGGTGCTGGAGGCTGCGATGTTGCCATCCGTGGATGCGATTGTGGCGGAAGTGCGGCGTCTGGTTGCGAGTTGAGAGATGATCCACGACATCGTAATGCCGCAGTTGGGAATAACAATGACGGAAGGCTTCGTCATGCAATGGCTGAAAGCTGTTGGCGATGCAATTGAAAAGGGGGAACCGCTGTTCATTGTCCAGACCGATAAAGTGGACATGGAGGTGGAATCGCCGGGCAAAGGGTTTGTGACGGAGCTGTTGATTGCGGAAGAAGTGACCGTGCCTGTGGGCACGGTGATCGCCCGCGTGGGTGACTCAATGCAATCGGCCGCGGTGAAGACTTCCGTCGCAGCCGTTAGTCCGCGGGCACGGCGGGTTGCGCGGGAACTCGGGGTTGATCTGGCCGGACTGAAGGGCTCCGGTGAACACGGCCGAATCCGCGAGGTGGACGTCCGCGCCGCACTTCCAGGCAAGCCCGCGGCTCCAGCCGTCTCCGAAGATCGTAGCGCTACTGCGGCCCGGCGGCGGATTGCGGAAAGGATGGAGGAAAGTGCCCGCACGGTTCCTCATTTCAGCCTGCGCCGCGAAGTGGATGCAGGTCCGTTGACTTTGGTGCGCGCGGAATTGTTGCCGCTGGTGGAGGCGCGCGAAGGAGTGCGGCTGAGCTTCACGGACTTTCTCCTGAAGGCGCTGGCAGTGGCACTGCGCGACGTGCCGGAGATGAATGCGGCGTGGATCGGCGACCACGTGGAAGCGCGTTCGCAGGTCAATGTGGGATTCGCGGCGCAAAGCCCGACGCGGCTGCTCGTGCCCGTTGTCATGGGCGTGGATCGGCTGCCGGTTTCGCAACTGGCCAAGCGTCGCGCGGAACTGGCCGGTAAAGCGATTGACGGCAAGTTGACTCCTGATCAGATGCGGGACGCCTCATGCACGCTCTCCAATCTCGGGGCGTTTGGCGTGGACGATTTCGACGCGATCATCAATCCGCCGGAAAGCTGCATCCTGGCGGCGGGACGGATTGCACCGCGGCCTTACGTGATGGATGGCCAGCTCGTGGTTCGGCACACTCTCAGATTGACGTTGACGGTGGATCACCGTGTCGCCGATGGTGTGCTGGCCGCGAAGTTTTTGAACGCTGTGGCGATGGCTATCGAGCAGCCGCTGGTGTTACTCGCTTAGTGGCCTGCCCCGCGTAATAGTCGACAACCGGCGTGGGGCGGGCCGCCGGCGATCAGATCGAGTGCTTCATCCGGCTCTGGATCGCCAACCTCGGAATCCGAGAGAGTTTGAACAGGCCCGACCACCGGGAGGGTCGCTGGCGAGGGTCACGAGCGTTAAAATAAGCCCGACTGTCAAGACGTAGTGAATCGCTGCATTGCAAAAGGGGTTCCGGAGATTGTGGCTGGCACTCCTACGGGGCGGACGTTTTACGTACAGTTGACGTGAAGGGGCGTTCACGGGAGAAATGTCTCAAATCGCTCCCTTTGCAAAGAGAGTTGGAGAGCAGCTTCTCCCGTAGCGACTGTGCGACCACGTCATCCGGATGCTAATCCTTTCCGCTGCGAGTGGCCTCTTACGGCTCAGAAACCAGGACTATCAACATGACACCGGATTATCATAGTGATGCGTTGGCTTTCTGGCCGCGTTTCACTACTCCCCCCTCTGCAAGCGTCCGTTCGTCGATTAAGTTGCACCTATTCGTTGTAGCGACCGAAGAAATCCCGCAAATTCTCTCAGGATTTCTAAATCTTCTTCTGGAATGCTGTCTGGGTCAAAATGCATCACATCATTTCTGATCGAGCGCACCCTATCGAGTAACCGAATGAACTCGCTGCGATCGATGTTTACCTGTAGTCGATTCCATCGGCTCGGCTCTTCAAGCAACCGTTTATATTCACCGAACGTAAGATCCGATGCCGAATCAACATTTCTGTCTCCATCGGCGGTATGCTGAGCTGCACACAGCTCTCCGGGCGAGAAACGAGGAGCGATGATGCGGCGGATGTGATTTTCGATTTCGCCGAGTAAGAGAAAGGGCTCGGCTAACTCTTGGAACTGCAAGCTGACATCGCTGGTAGTCACGATGCCGACAATCCGTTGATCGGCGGCGCGGACGAGAACGTACTGGTGCGCTACGATGAGACTGATCACGCTGAAAAGCGACGCATCAGAGCTGATCTCGGCATGAGGTTCCATAGCTTCACGTGCAGTGTTCACCGGCCTGTTGAGAGCAAGTCGACTGCCGATGCCGACCCAACTGACGATGCCCTTCACGTCACGCTCACTTGTCATTACTGGCAATTGAGAAAAGTCGTTCGCTAGCATTAGCGTTATGACTTTACTTAGGCTTGCATCTGGAGGCACCGCCACCGGTTTCTTGTTTGCAGCAGCGAGCTTGCTGACTCGATAGGTAGGATCTGCATTCGACGCGCTTACGATATGTATTTCTGCTTGATCGGTTACTATGACAGTTTCGGCTATGTCGGCCATCACACCGTTAGGCGGTCCGGCGGTTGCAGTTGTCAATTCGAGTCAGCAAGCTCGCTGCTGCAAACAAGAAACCGGTGGCGGTGCCTCCAGATGCAAGCCTAAGTAAAGT
>JANXXV010000073.1 GCA_025350445.1 Bryobacteraceae bacterium
TTCAACCGCTCATTCACGTTACTAACACCTATACCCTGCTCGAATAGTGTAGCCAGTTTCGCCTCCGGGATGCCAACCCCGTCGTCTTCCACTGTCAGATGCAGCCGTCCGTTTACCAGACGGCTACGTACTCGAATCATACCGCCATCCACCTTGCTGCTCAAACCCTGCTTGATACAGTTTTCCACCAAAGGCTGCAAAAGCATGCTCGGCACCAGCCGGTCCAGTGTGTTCGGATCTACTTCCTTGACGAAGCGGAGCTTATCGCCAAAGCGCACCAGTTCGATCGCCATGTAGTCGTCGATAAATTGCAACTCGTCTCTCAATGGACTCAGATTCTCATGTTTTCGTAGCAGCCGGCGTAAGATATTCGACAGTTTATAAATCACGCCGCGCGCCTTCTCCGGATCGGTCCGGACAAGCGAGGATACAGAGTTAAGTGTATTAAACAGAAAGTGGGGGTTGATCTGGCTGGTCAGCGCGGCCATGCGGGCGTCCTGCAATAGACGGTGTTGGGATTCCAGCTTATCCTCGTTCCGCGTGTTGTTCCAGACTTTCAGCGGCAGGGTGGTGGCGAAGACCGTGGTGGCGAAGATGGCAATAACCAGTAGCGGCTGCGTGTCGGTCGGCAAGTACGCTGAAAAAAGGTACCGCGGCTCGAATACCCGCAGCGCCGACCAGCGCAGGAATTCCGCGAACACGATCGTCAACAGGAAGAAGAGCTGGAAGCCCTGGCGGCGCGGGTCCAGGTAAAGTTTCAGATCGGGCAACGGGGAAAAACGCCAGATTTCTTCGGGTTCCGGAGCCAGATCCCGTAAGACCCCGCCAAGCACTCCCACGCCCGCATAGAGCGGCATGGTCAGAAACTCGCCGTTCATCATGGCCGGGATCGAGATGAGGATTCCGGACACCAGGCCGGTTACGTAGCCGCCGAGAATGCCCGAAAGCAGACTGCCTTCGAGGCCTAGGTCTACTGACTTGTAGATGCCCGTGAGAACCCGCGTGGCCACGCCGGCGCCGAAGATACTGGCGAAGCCAAGCGCCATTTGGATGCGTTGGTTGAAGGTCCGTTCCTCGCGTAAGAGCATGCGCTTGAACTTATTCGAGCGCACGAGAATGCTGGCGAGCGAAGCCGCAACCGCAAGCTTGACGAGCAGGATAACTAATCGTTCTTCGAGCATGCGGACCTTGGGACATTATAATGAAGTCTCCAGTGATTGCGTCCAGCCAAGCTTTTGAACTCCTGAAAATCGCCGAAGCGGACTTTCCCACGCGGTTCGGGCATTTCCGTATTCATGGCTATGAAGGGCACTCCGCCTCGGGCGTGGAGGAGGCCGTTGTTTTGACGATGGGCGACATTCACAGCTCGCCGCCGCTGGTGCGCGTCCACTCCCAGTGCCTCACCGGAGATGTGTTCCACAGCCTGCGCTGCGATTGCCGGGCGCAGTTGGAACTGGCGCTTTACATGGTGGGCGAGGAAGGCCGCGGGATTATTCTCTACGAACACCAGGAAGGCCGGGGCATAGGCCTGATGAACAAGTTGCGCGCCTACGAACTGCAGGAAGGCGGCGCCGATACGGTGGAGGCGAACGAACGGCTTGGCTTCAAGGCCGATCTCCGCATCTACGAAATGCCGGGGGCGGTTCTGAAACACCTGGGCGTCAATCAGGTGCGGCTGCTGTCGAACAATCCGGAAAAGATTCTGGCGTTGGAGAAGGCTGGGGTCGAGGTGGTGGAGCGGGTCCCGTGTATTGTGGAGCCGATGGCCAGCACGGAAGTGTACCTTCGAACCAAGAAAGAAAAGATGGGGCACTTGCTCGGCGAAATGTAGGTCTTGCCGGATGTTGTCATGCAGAGTTTCCTTCGCAGCCCTAATTGCACCTGCGCTGAAGGCCCGGCAGCCGCCGAAGCATACCAACGGTTCACGGGGCGGTGGAGTAAACTGCCCGCTCCGCTTCTCGTGGAGTTGACAAGAATTGCGACTGATGACAGGTATGGGACGCCGCCTTAGGAACTCCTATCCCGGCCCGGCAAAATTTCATG
>JANXXV010000096.1 GCA_025350445.1 Bryobacteraceae bacterium
GCTGAGGCGCTTGTTGGGCGAGGCACGGCACCAGCAAGAGCGCAAGTACGCTGGCGCCGATGACGAGCATACGCCGGATCCGCAGAGCCGTTTGGTTTGGCTGACGGTACAATCCGCCTGTTTTCTTGTGAGAATTCACGCCTAAAAACGTCATGAGATTTCCTATTAAAACCATGGGGTCCCCTTTTTTTGATCGATGCAATCATAGGTCTAACGGACAGGGTTAGACACAGACTTTCAGTACAGGATGCGCACTCTCAGCCGGCAGCAAAGTCGAACGTGGATCTTGCGCCTGGGATCATAAGCCTTACCGCTTCGGCCCGAAGAACGCAACGACGCCAAGCACAATCGTCGTCTGATTTTTGGCGACGGCGAGGCCGGTGCCACGATCGAAGAAAGGCTCATCCGACCAATCGCGCCGGTATTCCAGCCGCGCTAGCAGACCTTCCACCATTTTGTATTCACCGGTCAAAGTAAATTCCTTCACCTTCTGGGCCACGCCGGTGGTGAATCCATCTTTGTCGCTGAAGTATTCAAACCGCGGAGCAATCGCCCAGGTGCTGTTGGGAGCAAAGCGCGCTGCCAGAGCAATGCCGCTCCACGTGTCGCTTCCTTTGGTGGTCCTCTTATCGTTGCCGTAGTCGTAGTTGATATAGAAGTTGGCCTTGTCGCTGGGCGTCAACAAGAGTGTGGTGTCGTAGAGGTTACGAACTCCCTTCTGCCGCAGGCCCGCCGCGTCGAAGGAGTTCTTCTCCGGGCCAACGTGGTAGTTATTAGACCAGGTTGCCTTCTTCGTCGTGAAGGTGCCGGAGAGCATCACCGTCTTTCCGGAATTATTGTCTTCCACATTGTTCCAGCCGTTGATCAGCGCAGCACCAGCAGTGAAATGGGCGCCAATCGGCATTGAGGTGCGAACTCCAAAGTGGTAGTACGGAATCGCCCAGGCAAAAAGAAGGGAACGGGAATAGTTCCAGTTCGCGTTCGTCTCAATGACTTCAGCGCCCGCGCTTGTCACGAATTGACCGAAGTCCACCTCGAATCCCTTCATTTTTTTTGGTTTTAAACTTACAAACGCCTGCTCGATATTGCGGAAGATGCTGGGGGCCTGCTCGGTGGCGTGAATGATATCGAAAGCGCGTCCGAAGCCGAAATCGACCTGGAAACCCACGGGGTCGGCCGTATGTGACATGGAGAGCTTAGCCATATTCAGGCTGAACTGGTTTGCCTTCACGTCAAAGTTACGGAGCCCGTTATTCTGCGAGGCGGGGTGATTGAAGTTGAGGGAGTAATACCCGTCAATCAAACCGCTGAAATCGATTGGGCCGACAGACCACGTGGGCGGTGCGGGGGGAGCCGGGGGGGGCGCATCCGCCGGTTTATCGGTCGCTGCGGCAGGCTTGTCCGCCTGAGCGGGCGCAGGCGTCTGCGCCATGCACAAGCAGCCTAGCCACAGGGCCAAGCCTAAGGAAACAAACTTCGGGTATTGCATGCGAATACACTCTCCCATGTCTAGATTTGTAGTAGTTCTGAAACGCAACCCAATTGTAGCGGCGGGTCCGTCCGGAAAACCAATAGAAAATTTCAATGGCCCCGATATAAAGGTTTAGCTTCCGTAAGGCGGTGCATGCGTAGCATATTGGAGGAGATTTGCCATGTGCGCAAATACGCTAAGCTGTGAGCGGGCAAGTACACCACGTCGTGAAGGAAGAGGATGACTTTAAAGTTTTTGAGTAGAGTTGTATTTCTGTCGGCCTCCGGATCCGCCTTACTGAAGGCGCAACAAGCCGCGGCGCAGATCCCCCAAGGTACAGATGCAAAGATAGCCGCGCTGGAAGCCGCGGTGAAAAGCGCGCAGTCGGCGGGCGATAACGCGTGGATGCTGATGAGCGCCGCGTTGGTCTTGATGATGACGGGTCCGGGACTGGCTTTATTTTATGGAGGGCTGGTCCGGAAGAAAAATATTCTCGGAACAATGATGCAAAGCTTCGTGTTGATGGGGCTCGTTACGGTATTGTGGGCGGTCTGCGGATACAGCCTCGCCTTCGGAGAAGGATCTTCCTTCCTAGGAGATTTCCGTTATCTGTTTCTCGAAAATGTGGGAGCGGCGCCGAATGGGGATTACTCGGGAACCATTCCACAGCAGACATTCATGATCTATCAGTTAATGTTCGCCATCATCACGCCCGCATTGATTACGGGAGCTTACGCCGAGCGAATGCGCTTCAGCGCGATGATACTGTTTACTACGCTTTGGATGTTTTTGGTCTATTTCCCCATGGCGCACATGGTTTGGGGAAAGGGTGGATTGCTCAACGCCTACCTGGGAGGCAAGATACCCTGCTTCGATTTCGCGGGCGGCACAGTGGTGCATATCACGTCCGGAGTCTCGGCCCTTGTGTGTGCCATTTACCTGGGTAAGAGGGCCGGCTATCCGAACGATCAGATGAAGCCGCACAGCATGACATTGAGCTTTATCGGCGCGTGCCTCTTATGGGTTGGTTGGTTCGGCTTCAATGCGGGCAGCGCACTGGGCGCTTCGGCCCTGGCCACAAGCGCATTCGTGGCCACGCATTTCGGCGCCGCCGCCGGAGCGCTCGGCTGGGTGTTGGCGGAACGCCTTCAAGGGCACAAGATGAGCGTGCTGGGCGGCATTTCCGGCGCCGTCGCGGGCTTGGTAGCCATCACTCCGGCGTCTGGTTTCGTAAAGCCTTTCCCTGCGTTGCTTATCGGACTGGCGGCGGGCCTTGTGTGCTATACGATGGTCGTGAAGGTGAAGCAGAAGTTCGGGTACGACGATTCCCTCGATGCCTTCGGAGTACATGGCATCGGCGGAACGCTCGGCGCGCTTCTGACCGGTGTTTTCGCAACCAATGCGGTGAACGATGCGTTAAAGAACGCCGCTGGACAACCCGCCGCGCTCGGGTGGGCAGATGGCAACGGGATGCAGGTTGTAAATCAGTTGACCGGTTGCGCTATCGCCGCGGGATTAGCCATTGTGGGATCGCTGATCGCACTGAAGGTCAGCGACGCGCTCATCGGCCTCCGGCTGGATAGCAAGGAAGAACAAATCGGTCTTGACGTAAGCATGCACGGCGAAGAAGGCTACAATTTCGAATCCTAAAGAGGAAAGGGAGCAAAGATGAAAAAGATTGAAGCGATTATCCAACCGTTCAAGTTGGAAGAGGTAAAGGAAGCTCTGAAGGCAGTCGGAATCGATGGGATGACCATCACCGAGGTTCGTGGCCACGGCCGTCAAAAGGGTCACAAGGAAGTTTATCGCGGGCAGGAGTATAACGTGGATTTACTACCGAAAGTAAAGATCGAGCTCGTTGTTCCTGCCGCCCGCGCGGAAGAAGTGATCAAGACGCTTTCCGGCGCCGCGCGAACCGGCAATATTGGAGACGGTAAGATCTTCATATACGATGTCGCAGAAGCAATCCGGATCCGAAACGAAGATCGTGGCGAGTCCGCACTCTAGCCCGGATCCGATAAAGAGCCGATTTCTGTCGGACGGCAACGCCGCCATGGCAGTCGTAGCTCGTAGCGCGATGGTGGACGATCTGGTGTGCCAGGCATACCAGTCGTCTCTCGCGAAGGCCATGCCCCGCGGCGTGGCGGTGCTCGCCGTGGGTGGCTTTGGACGGAGTGAGCTTTTCCCTCAGTCCGACGTCGACGTGTTGTTGTTGGTCGAGAAAACCATTGAGGGGAACGTGGCGCGCGAGGCGCTCTCCGCCTTTCTTCGAGCGCTGTGGGATAGCGGCCTGCGGCTCAGTCAGTCGGTACGGACGATAGCCGAGTGCTGCGAATTCGATCAGAAGAACGTCGAGTTGAGCGTCAGTCTTTTGGACCAGCGATTCCTCGCGGGCGATCAAGAACTCTACGCTCAACTGTCGGCGCGCCTTCCGAAATTCTTTCACTCGCAGCGCAATCAGCTTATTTCCAGTCTGTGTGAGATGACCAGACAGCGCCATTCCAAGTTTCAGAATACTATTTACCATCTGGAGCCGAATATTAAAGAGACTCCCGGCGGGATGCGCGATTTGCATCTGGTTCACTGGCTGTCGCAGCTTCGCGGCGTAGAGGACGAATCGGCGCAACCGTTAAGCCCGGCAAGAGATTTCCTCTCGGACGTGCGCTGCCGCCTGCACTATAAAGCCGGACGCGACAGCAACATTTTGAATTTCGACGTGCAGGAAGAGATGTCAGCGGAACCGGCGGTGTGGATGCGCCAGTATTTCCGCCATGCCCGCGGCATTCACCGCACCGCGCTGCGCCACATGGAGATGGGCGAAGGATTGATTGAGGGCTCGCTGATGTAGCAGTTCCGGGATTGGCGCTCGCGGCTGTCCAATTCCGAATTCAGCGTCAACCGGGACCGAACATTCTTGCGCGCGCCTCAGCAGTTGCAATCGGACCCGCCAATTGCAATTCGCCTCTTCCGGTTCGCGGCCCGCCATAGCATCAAACTCGCCCTTGATACTGAGCGGCGGATTGCGGAGAATCTTCCGAATCTGATTCAGTATTTTGCCGATCGGCGGCCGATCTGGCCGGTGCTGCAGGAAATGCTTGCCGAGCCGGCCTCTCCACAGGCGGTTCGCGCCATGCATGAGACCGGCGTACTTCACGCGCTGTTCCCGGAATGGGAGGCGATTGAATGCCTGGTGGTGCGCGATTTCTACCACCGTTACACAGTGGATGAGCACACCCTGATCACGCTGGAATCACTGGAGAATCTGCGCCAGTCCAAGGACCCCACCAGGCGGCGGTTCGCCGAACTTCTGTCTGAATTGAGTAACGCTGCCGTGCTGTCGATGGCGCTTCTCTTTCACGATGTCGGCAAGGGCTATGGGTTTGAGGGACACGCGGCAGTATCCGCCGCGGTTGCAAAACAGGCTTTCGATCGAATCCAAATGCCAGCCGCCGATCAGGAGATGTGCCTGTTTCTGATAGAGCAGCATCTGGCGCTCTCGGCGGTAATGAACGCGCGCGATTTGAACGATCCCGCAACCGTCAAGGAACTGGCGATGCGGCTGGGCACAGTAGAGCGGCTGAAATACCTTACGCTGCTCACCTTCGCCGATATCAGCGCGGTGAATCCGGACGCGATGACTCCATGGCGCATTGAACAGTTGCGCAGAGTGTTTGTCGCGGCACACCAGGAATTAACGCGGGAACTGGATACCGAGCGAATTCATCTCTCGGCTACCGAACAAACAGCCGGTTTTCTGGAAGGCTTCCCTACGCGCTATTTGCGCACCCACAGCCAGGACGAGGTTCTGGTGCATATGGCGCTGGAGGAGAAGAGCCGGTATGCGGGCGCTGCTGTCGACCTGAAAAAGCACGAGGGTAGCTATCGTGCAACGATTATCACCACGGACCGGTCGAATCTGTTCGCCTCACTTGCCGGTTCCATCTCCAGCTTCGGCATGGAGATCCTGAAGGCCGAAGCCTTCACGAACAAACGCGGCAGCGTTCTGGATACGTTCTCATTCAGCGATCCGATGCGCACTCTGGAGCTGAATCCAATGGAAGTAGATCGCCTGAAACTGGTTCTGCAGCGCGCGGCGCTGGGCAAAGAGGACGTGAAGAAGCTGCTGGCAGGCCGCGCCAAGCCGGCCCGGAAGACCGCCCTGATCCAACCATCGGTGGCTTTCGATTCCGAAGCATCCCGCACTGCGACGCTGGTGGAGATTGTAGCCGAAGACCGGTCGGGCTTGCTTTACGATATGGCCGCGGCAATATCCGCCGCCGGATGCAGTATCGAAGTGGTGCTGATCGACACCGAAGCACATAAAGCACTGGATGTTTTTTATGTGTCCAAGGACGGCCGTAAGCTCGACGACGATCTGCAAGCATCCCTTCGGGAAGAGCTGCTTTCCGTTTGCACGCTCTAGTGCGGACAGGCCAAGTTATCCGTGTGCAGCCGCGTCCGTCCATGGCCACACTTCTTAGCTGCGGATGGACGCGGATCAACGCGGAGTTTGAGATGGTTCGTGGACATTGAACGAGCGTCCATTCCCGCAAAACTCTCACCAATCCGGAGGAGGGAGGTCCCCCAGGGCGGCGCCGCACGCCCCCGTCCGCCGTGTACGGCTACGACACATTCCGGCGAAGTTGACAGGGGCCCCTGAGCGGGGCCCGGCCCGCGGGCCAGAGCATCCGCCACGCGAACAAATCGGCTCCAAAAATACTTCGGCTTATAATACCGACATATGAATCAACAACAGGGGCCCGACCGCCGTGGATTTCATCTTGCTATGATCTATGGCCTTTGGGGAGTAATCACTTCCGCGTTGACGCTTCCGGCCGCGGTCTATTTGCTGTTCCCGCCGAAAGTTAAAAAGGCAACGCAATGGGTGGACGCAGCCGATCTAACCCAAATTCAACCTAAAGCTCCGGAAGAAGTGGTGTTCCGGAAGAACCGCGTCGATGGATGGAAAGTAACCAGCGAGAAATCCACCGCATGGGTGGTGAAACTGGCGGACAACCAAGCTGTCGCATTCTCGCCGCAGTGCACGCATCTTGGCTGCGCCTATCATTGGGACGAGAACAACAAGAATTTCCTGTGCCCGTGCCACACTTCCACATTCGACATGGATGGCAAGGTGCTGAGCGGGCCCGCGCCCAGGCCGCTAGATCGATTCCAGGTTCGAGTTGAGGGCACCAAACTCCTCATCGGCGACCTGCAGAAACCGGAAAATGTATGAGCCGGAGAATAATCGACTGGCTGGAACACCGCACCGGCGTAGAGACGGCTATCAAGAGCTTTCTCTATGAGGACATCCCAGCGTCCAGCGGCTGGCGCCAGGTCTTCGGCAGCATCGCCCTCTTCCTTTTCATGACACAGGTCTTCACCGGCATCATGTTGGCGTTCAACTACGCGCCCACACCCGGCGAGGCCTACAACAGCTTGAAGTACATCATCACCGAAATCACCGGCGGCCGCATGATTCGCGGCCTGCACCATTGGGGCTCCAGTATGATCATTGTGATCGTGGTGCTGCACATGTGCCAGGTTTTTCTCTACGGCTCCTATAAGAAACCGAGGGAGGCAACGTGGATGGTGGGCGTGGTACTGCTGCTTCTCACGCTTGCCTACGGCTTGACAGGATACCTGCTGCCTTGGGACAACCGGGCCTATTGGGGCACCGTTGTCACTACGCAAATAGCGGCATCGGCACCAATTATGGGGCCATATCTAACGAGGCTTCTGGGCGGCGAAGGCAGCATTGGAGTAGTTACTTTCGCGCGCTTTTATGCCTTGCACGTTTTGTTGTTGCCGCCCGCGACAATGATCCTGATCGCCCTGCATGTTTATCTGGTACGCAAGCACGGCGTCGCGCCTGCTGTGGGCGACACTGCTCCAAAGAAACGCTTTTTTCCGCAGCAAGTGTTTATAGACACCGTTGCCACGTTTGTAGCCTTCGTAATTCTATTCACTTTGGCAATTGCCGCAAAGGTGCCGCTCG
>JANXXV010000458.1 GCA_025350445.1 Bryobacteraceae bacterium
CCGCCGTTGGAGCCCTCACCGCCGATGACTGCGTTCACCGATTGCATCATCTCGACGACGTTCGCTTCGCCGACCGGAGTTCTGTAAACCTTGCCGCCGCGCACGGCCGCAAGGTTTACAGAACTCCGGTCGGCGAAGCGAACGTCGTCGAGATGATGCAATCGGTGAACGCAGTCATCGGCGGTGAGGGCTCCAACGGCGGCATCATCTTTCCCGCTGTACACCTCTGCCGCGACAGCTTCACAGGTATGGCGTTTCTGCTCGAACGGATGGCGAAAACCGGCGCATCCGTCTCCGAACTGGCCGCCGGACTCCCCCGCTATTACCGCAAGCTGGGCAAAGTGGCGTTCGAGCATGGCGCGTTGGGCACGCTGATGCAAGGGCTCGAAGACCGGTTTCCCGATGCCATGGCCGACCGCTCCGACGGTTTGAAGCTACAGTGGCCGGGCCGCTGGGTGCACGTCAGGGTGTCGAATACGGAACCGCTGTTGAGGCTCGCCGCCGAGGCAAGGGAAGAGAGCGCGATGGAAGAGCTTTACGCTACCGTTACTGCGCTTCTTTCGGCTGCTCCGCCGGCTGATCGGGTAGAATAAACGACGTCTCACCCTTCCGCAGCAGTTTCAAACGGTTGCGGATTTCCAGTTCCTGCTCCGCTTGACTTTCGTTCAACCGCACAATCCGGTCGCGCTTCCGTTCGTTCTCTTTCTGCAGATCGGCGTTCTGCTCCTGCAGCAATTGGATCTCCCGCCGCTTCTCCATAAGCGCAGGAATCCCCTGTGGCCCGCGAAGCGCGATGATCGCAAAAACGGCGATCATTACGAAAAGGGTCAGGTAACCAGTCTTGCGGAGTAGGAAGTTCATCGTAGTCAGTACTACATTTGTTTATAATCTTGTTTTGACTCAGATGCTAGTGTTTTGGAAGAAAAAGTAGCCATGACTGACAAAATTGTTGTTTTAAGTGCTTGCGACACCTCGGCAGAGGCCCGGAAACTGGCCCGCCACCTGGTGGAGACGCGAGTAGCCGCCTGCGTGAACGTGATTCCCGGCGCCTACAGCGTCTTCCATTGGGAAGGCAAAGTGAAGGAGTCCTCCGAGTGGATGCTCATCATCAAGACCACGCGCCCCCGGCTGGAATCGCTGAAATCAGAATTGCGCAAGATCCATTCCTACACCGTCCCCGAGGTGGTGGCAGTGCCCGTTATCGACGGCTCTGACGACTATCTGCAATGGCTAGACCGCGAGGTTCGCTAAGCAGCCCAGGACGGCGAACCCCATGGTCCGCGCCGAGGCCCCTGCCTCGGCTTCGCGGACATTCCAAGTAGCCGCTACACATCCACGTAGTTCTTTTATCCCAAATTGCGGATTCACTTTACTTAAACACTTTGTATCCTGCTGAAAAATGTTGTAATCTCGATGGTAAGCAGGGTCAAGATCGCTGGCATTGAACGTGCTACGACATGACTGCCGAGGTGTATCATCGCCCCGGCAAAGTGGGATGGCCGGGCAGTGAAGGAACTTAAAACTCAATTCGCAAACGCGCTGCTCGTGATCCTCACCGTGGCTGCGGTGGCGTCTGCCTTCATCAACTTTCAACAAAATTTCCAACTTGATAAGCGCTACCGCCTGCCCGAAGACGGCGTCACCTGGGTGGATCGCCTCCAGCCGGACGGCAAAAACATGGTCCAGGCGCTTCACATTGCCCTGCGCAGCCCTGGTGAAAATGCGGGAATTCGCACCAATGACGTCCTCGTCAAGATCAAGGGTGTCCGCATTGAAAACGCGATCGACGTCTCGCAAGTGCTGATTCGTCTGGGACCCTGGCGGCCCGCCGACTACACGGTAGTCCGCAACGTTGACGGCACCGGAATCGAGATCAAGGCGAACGTTATCGTCGGCGAGCGTGTGCCGGAGTATGCGGTTTCCTATCAGTATGCAGTCGGCGTAGCCTATCTCTTGATCGGTTTGTTTGTGTATTTTCGACGCGGCAATGCTCCCAAATCGCTACACTTCTTGATCCTGTGCCTGTCGAGTTTCGTCCTGTCAACTTTCCATTACACCGGAAAACTGAATGCCTTCGACCAAGTGATCTATTGGGGAAACATTGTGGCGGGATTGTTCGCGCCCACCATCTTTCTGCATTTTTGCCTTACGTTTCCTGAACCGCGGGGATGGTTGCGGGGGCGGTTCCGGCGAGCCGTGCTGTACATCCCGGCGCTGCTCTTGCTGGCGCTCACCATCGGCATCGCGCTCGGTAATATCCGCATTAAGTTAAGTCCCATTGAACTGCGCTGGATGCTCGACCGCGTCCTGCTCGGTTTTCTCAGCGGCGTTTACCTGCTTGGCGCTCTGGCGCTGACCCTCGAACACCGGCGGACCGAAGACGCGATTGTCCGGCAGCAGTTGAAGTGGCTTAGAAATGGCGCGGTATTGGGCATTCTGCCGTTCACTTGCCTTTACGTCGTGCCGTACATGCTGGGGGCGGCTCCGGGCTTCTACATGCAATTGGCGGTATTATTTCTCCCGTTGATTCCGCTCACCTGGGCTTACGCCATCGTCCGCTACCGGCTGATGGACGTCGACGTTATTTTCCAGCAGGGCTATGTCTATACTTTGGCGACCGTTGCCGTGCTCGGCGTTTTCTATGCGCTTTTTCTCACCCTCGGCAAGTTCGACGACCTCAGCCCGAAGGCGGTCGTAACGCTCATTTTTGTGGCGACTTTTGTCTTCCAGCCTATCCGCAACTGGATTCAGGAACAGCTTGACCGATACTACTTCTATAAGGACCGCTACGACTATCGCCGCACGCTCGTGGAATTTGCCCGCGAACTGAGTTCGGAGACCGATCTCGAAACTATGCTGGAATCGGTGGCCGACCGGTTGCTGCGGACCCTCTCGATCCGGCACCTTGCGTTTTTTATTCAGGAGGCGCCCCCAGGAGACCATTCGGAGGGCCAAGGCAATTTCGAATTGCGCATGGCCACCGGCAAGATTGAGAAATACCGCGACCGGACTCACCTTGATCTGAGCTTTCTTTCTTCCAAGCCCGATCAATCATACCTGTTCTTTGAGCGAACCAGGCATGCGCTTGACGTTGTATCAAGGGAATGGCCTGCCTCGGTACGGCACACCATCGCCGATCTGGATCTCACATATTACGTGCCGTGCGCGGTCCGCGGCCGCACCATTGCCTACTTGGGAGTCAGCCGCACCGCCAAGGGTGATTTTCTATCGAGCGACGACGTCGAGCTACTTGTTACCTTGTCCGGCTACGTCGGCATCGCCATTGAAAATGCGCGCCTTTACTGCTCGCTGCAGCAGAAAGTCGGCGAATACGAGCGGCTGAAAGAGTTCAGCGAAAATATTGTCGAATCGATCAATGTGGGAGTTCTGGCGGCCGATTTGCACGATCGCGTGGAAAGCTGGAATACGGAAATCGAGCGCCTCACCGGAATCCCGCGCCATCTTGCACTCGGGCGTCCGCTATCGGAGTTGTTCCCCGAAGAGCTATGCGCGAAATTCGAAGAAGTCCGCGGCCAGGTTGGGATTCATAATATCTACAAGTTCCCGCTGCGGCCTTCGAACAGCCATGCCCCCCGGACGATAGAGGCATTTTCGAAGGACGCCGCATCCCCGAACGGTCATCTCAATGGAAACGGCCTGATTCGCCGCGCGCCCGATCCGGAACCCAGGGAAGCTGTCTTGAATCTGGCGATTGCCCCACTGGTTTCAAAGGAACAAAAACAGATTGGCCGGTTGATCATTTTCGACGATATTACGGACCGCTCCGAACTGGAACGCCGCCTCGTTCAGGCCGACAAATTGAGTTCCATCGGATTGCTGGCGGCCGGAGTGGCGCATGAGGTAAATACACCCCTCGCGGTAATTTCAACTTATGCGCAGTTGTTGGCCAAGCAGGTTTCCGGTGATGACCAGAAGTCAAAGCTTCTCGAAAAAATCGCCAAGCAGACGTTTCGTGCCAGCGAGATTGTGAATTCCCTGTTGAATTTCTCCCGCACCTCGCCTGCCGAGTTCGACGATGTCGATTTGAACAAGGTTGTCGTTGAAACGATTTCTTTGGTCAGCCATCAACTCGAGCGGGCGAAAGTGGAGGTGCACCTGAACCTGATGCCGCGCCTTCCTGTAATTAAGGGCAACGCCGGGAAATTGCAGCAGGTGTTTCTGAACCTGGTTCTCAACGCCCGCGATGCCATGGACGCCGGAGGCACGCTGACCATCAGTTCGTCCGCCAACGAGGATTCGGCCCGCATAGAGGTGACCGACACGGGGCAAGGTATTTCCTCCGAAAATCTGTCGCGCATCTACGATCCATTCTTCACCACCAAGATGGCGCGCAAGGGAACCGGGCTCGGCCTGTCGGTCACCTACGGCATCGTCCGCGAGCACGGCGGGTCCATCGAGGTGCAAAGTGAGCCCGGCGCTGGTACACTGTTTCATCTTGAGTTTCCTTTCGCTCAAAAGCCAGTGAATGCCTGATCCTGCGAACCACGTCGAAGTTCTCGCCCCCTCCTTTAAAGGCCGCGTCCTCATCATCGATGACGAAGCCGATATCCGCGAAAGTCTCGAAACTCTGCTTGAGATGGAAGGCTATCTCACTGAACTCGCCTCGAACGCCGCCGAAGGGCTCGACCGCCTTGAGAAGGGACGCTACGATCTGGTGTTACTCGACCTCATGATGCCGGACCGTTCCGGCATTGAAGTGCTGCAGGACTTCCGCCAGCGCGACGCGGAAACTCCGGTCATCTTAATCACCGCCTTCGGTTCAGTGGAGGTTGCGGTCAAGGCGCTCAAAGCCGGCGCAAACGACTATTTCTCCAAGCCCTGGGACAACGAAAAGCTGCTGGTCGAAATCGGCAACATGATCGCCAAGAGCCGGCTGGAGCGCGAAAATACCGAGCTCAAGCGCGCTCTCAAAGAACGCTATAGCTTTCCCAATATTATTGGGAAGTCCGACCGCATGCAGCGCGTGCTCGATCTGGTCGCTCAGGTTGCTCCGAGCCGGGCGACCATTCTCATCACCGGCGAGACAGGCACCGGGAAGGAAGTCATCGCCAAAGCGATTCACTCCCATTCGGCCCGCGCCGGTAAGGCATTCGTTGCCGTCAACAGCGGATCGCTGCCGGTGGAACTGCTCGAATCCACTCTGTTCGGGCACGTCAAAGGAGCGTTCACCAGCGCCTTTGCCAGCCAGAAGGGCTATTTTGAAGTGGCTAACGGCGGAACTATCTTCTTCGACGAAATTGGAACCATCAGTGCCGAAACGCAGACCAAGCTATTGCGCGTGATCCAGGAAAAGGAATTCATGCCCCTCGGCTCCAACGAGGTGATGAAGGTCGATGTACGGATTCTGGCCGCCACCAATTCCGACCTCCGCAAGTTAGTGGATGATGGGCGCTTCCGCGAGGATCTTTATTACCGCCTCAATGTAATCAACATCGCACTGCCGCCGCTGCGTGACCGGAAAGGCGACATCCCGTTGCTGGTGGAGCATTTCTTCCGCAAGTATTGCGAGGAGAACAAGAAGTTTCAGGACGCCGCCGGGCATCCGAAACTGCGCTTTGTCGCCGAGGCGATGCAGCTCTTGATCGACCATAACTGGCCTGGCAACGTCCGCGAACTTGAGAATGCCGTCGAACGAGCGGTGGTTTTGGCCTCGGATGAGAACGTCCCAGTGGATGTGTTGCCCGATCAGATTCTGCATGCCGGCGGTTTGAAGGTCCGCCGGGATGAGAGCGGCCGATTGGCGTCCGATGCGTCGCTGTTTGAGGTTGTGGCCGACTTCGAACGAAAGCGAATCGTCGAAGCGCTGGAAGCTGCCGGTTGGAGCCAGACCGAGGCCGCCGAAAGTCTCCACATCCCGCTGTCCACCCTCAACCAAAAGATAAAAAGATTGGATATCGTAGTTCGAAAGTCGAAGAAAGACTCTATTAATCAATGAGTTACAGAGACATTCTGTAACGTCCCGACCGCTCGTACTACGTAATTTAAGCTTGACACCGGCCCCTCGAACGGGGTACTCTTACTTTTTGTTAATCTTATTGCCTGTGGATTGAAGCTTTCGGCTGATTGTTACATTCGCCTCGCCTCAAACCTGGAGATTTTCGTTTTGAACCAGCCGTACTTCATCCTTGTTCTCGCTCACTCCCTGCACGGTCGCCTCCGAAGAATACACGTTCCCTATCAATTCGTATACGTAGTTTTGGCTCTGGCGGTTTTCGGCGGTATCTCCTTATTTGGCTTCGTTTCCAGCTATGTACGGATGAGCCTGAAGGTGGCAAACTACAACAGCCTACGTCAGGATGTGGAAACACTTCGCGCAAAGTACCGCCGCTTGGAAAAGGAATCGAAACAGACCGATCAGCAGCTCGCCAGCCTGCAAATTCTTGCGAATGAAGTCTCGGTAGCCTACGGACTTAAGCGCCGCCTCGAAGGGCCGGCGGAAATCTCTATGGAAGGCCGTTTGGTTCCAACGATGTCGGAAAGCCTGGAGGAGTACAATTTCCTGAAGGGCGCAAATCTGTCCCGCTATTCCCGCCGGTCTCAACTTTTCCAAACCTTGATGCTGCCGAATATCTGGCCGGTGAACGGCGTGCTGCTGAGCCATTTTGGCAGGCGTACGGATCCATTCTCCGGGGAAGGCGCGTTTCATACCGGTGTCGATATCTCGGCCGCCAAAGGAACCGCGGTGAAAGTTGCCGGCGATGGCGTTGTCGTCCACGCCGAATATATGGGACATTACGGCAAGCTGGTAGTTGTGGACCACGGCAATAGAGTGCAGACCTACTACGCGCACCTCTCCGCGTTTTCAGTGGTGGCCGGGCAGTCCATCCGGCGGGGAGAGACCGTCGGTTTGTCCGGCGCTACCGGACGGGTTACTTCTCCGCACCTTCACTACGAAGTCCGCCGCGGCGGTACGGCGATCAATCCGCAACCGTACTTGAACCAAACGACTCTGGCCCAGAGTACCCAGCGGGACTTTCCCTTCTAGGACTCTGCCGGAGATAGAAAGCGCGCTACGTAGAATCCATCGCTTACAAAGATTTCACATCCGCAAATTGTCTGGAAGTTGTTGATTCTAGGCTCGACGAAATCTACCTCCGACAGATTCCTACTGTGCTGTCCCGGCTAATTCTTTACAACATGCTACTGGGGCAAGGTGGGGCAGACATCTTGTCTGCGCGCGACCCCAGGTCGCGCTCCCGCGACCTGGGGTCAACTCTCACGATGGACAGGACACTAGTCGGCTCTGGGAGCTCGAAGCGTAGCTCCCACTAACGCACATAGCAGCGCCAGCACCGCCAGGGTCAGATACACTTCCTGATAGCCGGCCGCGACCCCTCCCGCTGCCTTTGCATGATCCATGATGCGGGCAAAATAGCCGGGCACCAGGAATCCACAAATTCCCCACGCTGAGAACACCAATCCGTAGTTGGCGCCAACGTTCTTTGGTCCGAAGTAATCGGCGGTCAGAGACGGCACTAGCGCCAGATACCCGCCGTAGGCAAATGCCGCCAGACACAGGCCCGTGAGCAGCGGCAGGAAGCTGTTCGGTGTGCGCAGAAAGCCGACGCAGGCCAGTATCGAGACCGCGCACATTCCCAACATGGCGGACTTGCGGCCCAACCGGTCAGACACGCTGCCCCAGCCGAGCCGCCCAAGACCATTAAATACGCTCATGATCCCAAGCGCCGTTCCAGCCGTCATCATGGTGTTCGTCTTGGCCATTTCTTTGATCAGTGGAGTGGCCTCGCCGATGGCCGTCAGGCCCACGGACGTGCCCAGAAAATAGACGATCCAGAGCGCATAGAACTGCCAGGTTCGGACCATCTGCCCGGGTGGCATCTCCGTCGCTCCAGTCCGCGCCGCGGTGGGCGTCCAGCCAGCCGGTTTCCATCCGGCGGGCGGTACGCGGTACAACTGCGCCGAACCGATAACGCCGGTGTAGAAAATTGCGGCCAGAATCAGAAACGTCCGCGGAATGGTTTCGCCCAGACGGGCCGGATCGTTGCCGAGCAGTGTTTCCAGTAGCGGCCCAAACAAAAGCGGACCCACGCCGAAGCCCATCACCGCCAGACCGACAATCATGCCGCGCTTATCCGGGAACCACTTGATGCACATCGCAATCGGTGTCACATATGCGAACCCCACTCCTACCCCGGCCACAATTCCGTAAGCGAAGATCAGGCCGGAGACAGTGTCGCCAAGGAACGCAGCCAGCAAACAGCCGGTGCCCAGAAGGAATCCACCGGCGCTGGCGACGATGCGCGGACCTTGCCGGTCCTGCCAGAATCCGGCCAGAATCATGCCCGCCGCAAAGGCCAACAGCGAGTACCGGTAAGGCGCAATCGTCTGCGCGTTCGACCATCCGTGCAACTGCGCCAGCGGAGCGCGGAAAATGGACCACGCATAGACAATGCCCAGCAGAACCTGCATGAACACCGCCGCCGCGGCATATTGCAATCGATTAGTGGGAATGGCAACCGCAGCGGACGTCATCAGAACATTCTATGCGATTTGTGTAGTCTCCAACGAATACGCC
>JANXXV010000214.1 GCA_025350445.1 Bryobacteraceae bacterium
AAACGAAGCTCCATTTCGACTTCTCACTGCTGCCACCAATACACAAGTATCAAGAACGAACCGCATCTCTAATGATATTGTATACGATATCGGAAGCCGCAGGGACCCCTACCGGGCGAAATCGATAAAGCCCCGCTGCACATCCGTGCCAACCAGCGTCACATCCACCTTATCTCCCACATCCACACCGGCCTCGCCACGGATCAATCGTCCTTCCGCATGTGGCGTCAACACCCGCACAAACGTTCCCTTCGGCGTCACACCCGTGACGATAGCGCTGAACCGTTCCCCGATGCGATGCTGCAATACCGTGGCGGCAATTCGCTTCGTCATCACCCGCTCCACCTTGCGCGCGGCATCTTCCCGCATCGTACAATTACGCGCAATCCCCGCCAGCTCATCATCCGAATAGGGAGCCGAATACGGAGCGCCAGTCTCAAGAGCCTTCACAATCCGTTGTGTCACAAGATCCGCGAAACGGCGATTCGGCGCGGTGGCGTGAGTGTAGTCGCGAACGGCCAGACCGAAGTGCCCTTCCTGCCGGTCACCCGGCCGTTCCAAAACATATTCGCCCGGACCCATCAACTTCACCACCGATAGCGACAGGTCCGCGGAATGATCCGGATCGGCGGCCTTACGCTTCAACAGGAACGCATTCAAGGCGCCGGAATCGGGTTCGGCCGGCAATGTCTCTCCATACCCGGCGGCCAGTTCCACAATGCGATTCCAACGTTCCGGTGTCTTGACAACGCGGCGGATCGACGAGACATTCTTTTCCACCAGCGTTTTGGCCATTACACTGTTCGCGGCGATCATGAAGTCTTCAATCAGCTCGGTCGCCCGGTTCTTTCGTACGAGCGCGAGATTCACAACAGCACCGTTGGAGGCCACTGGCCTCGACTCGATGGAGTCGATGTTCAGTGCGCCGTGGCGGTACCGGCAATCGCGAAGCCGTTGGGCCAGGGCGTCTTGTATTCTTAACTGCGCTTGGAGTTCGGCCGACGCCGCCACCTTCGACGGTGCGGGCCCCGTGTCTTCCAGCCATGCTCCGACCGCGTTGTAGGTGAGTTGCGCGCGGTTGCGAACCAGCGCCGGATAGATGGCGCTGGATTGAATAGATGCATCGGCATTAAACACCATTTCCGTCACCACGCAAAGCTTGTCCGCGCCCTCCAATAGCGAGGTAAGATCGGTCGATAATTTCTCCGGCAGCATCGGAAACGTTCTTACGCCGGTGTAGACGCTGGTCGCCTCCGCGGCGGCGTAGCGGTCAATCGCCGACCCCTTGGGAATGAACGCCACCACGTCGGCAATCCCCAGCCACAAGCGAACCGCACCGTCCGCCAACGGCTCACACACTTCGATCTGATCCAGATCGCGCGAGGTATCGTTATCAATCGACGACCATAACAGCTGCCGCAAGTCGCGCGGTTGGCCGCCCACGGGCGCAAGGTGCTGCAACTGGTCTTGGACATCAGCCGGGAAGTCCGGCTGGAACCCGTTGTCGATCATGGACTGCTTTGCGGAAGCATCGAGGTTGAACATGAACTTCCTATTGTCCGACATCGGTGGCAAGCTGTTAGGAGTGATGATGAACCGGCGAAAAGTTTTGACCCGCGCTGCACCCGCGGCGGCGCTCCTTGGCTTGATGCAGTCCAAAGAAGTCCGTGCCGCGGCCTCGTTGCCGGACGCCACTCTGTTCGCAACCTCGCCCGAGGCCTATTGGAAACGCATCCGCGGCGAACAGTTTCTGCTCCCCGATTGGCGGGTTTACCTGAACAACGGAAGTCTGGGCGTGCCGCCGAAACCGGTTGTGGAAGCCGTTTGCGAATCGCTCACCCGCGGAGCCGGCCTCTTGACTGACGAATACCCGCGCTGGGGCTACGAAACGATGGACCCGCAGCGTACCGAATATGCCGGGTTTCTCGGCTGCAAGAAAGACGAACTTGCGTTCATGCACAACGCCACTGAGGCGATGAGCACAGTGGCCGCCGGCCTTGATCTGAAAGCCGGCGATGAAGTGCTTATCACCGATCAGGAACACCCCAGCGGACGCGGCCCCTGGTTCCAGAAGCAGGCCCGCTACGGAATTTCCGTACGCGAGGTGGCAATCCCGCTACCGCCCAAAAGTCCCGAACAACTCGTCGATTTGCTAATCTCCGCCATCGGTCCGCGCACCCGCGTGCTGAGCTTCAGCGGCATCACCAGCCTCACCGGATTGGTGATGCCCATTCGCCAGATTTGCGATGCCGCTCGCGCCAAAGGCGTAATCACAGTGGTGGACGGCGCCCATATGATAGGCCAGATTCCACTCCGCCTCCCCGGCCTGGGCTGCGATTTCTTCGCGGCAAGTCCGCACAAATGGATGTTCGCGCCGCCCGGCTGCGGCCTGCTTTACATCCGCGAAGAAATGCTGGACGTACTCTGGCCGAGTACGGTCACCGGCAATTGGGACAACAAGTCACTGAAGGCGGCGCGATTCATGATGGTCGGCACGAATAACCGCGCCGTCTTCGACGGGATGATGGAAGGGCTCAGATTTCACAAGGCAATCGGATCTGACAAAATCTATTCCAGAATTCATCAGTTGGCGCGCATGGTTTACGAAAAAGCCAGCCGTTCGCCCCATGTGGAACTTCTCACGCCGGCAGATGATCGCATGTACGGCTCGCTAGCCACGTTCCGCTTCAAATCCAAAGACAGCGCGGCCTTCTACGCGCTTTGCAAGCAGCGCCGCATGTGGATTATCGGCGGTGACAAGTTGCGGGTTTCATCGCACATCCACACGCGGCCGTCCGATATCGATCTCCTGTTTTCTACAATCGAAGAGACAATGGGCGCAAAAGCCTAGCGCGCCAGCTTCACTTCCAGGCTTCGAACCCGGTCGTGGGCTTGCTTCACTTCCAGGAACTGACTCTCCACCAAGGCGCGGACGTCCAGCGGCAGATGCTCCTTGAGCGCCTTCTGGTAGGCGTCTCGGGCGGCATCCTCGCCGCGTTCGCATTCGGAAACTATCGCGCTTTCATTCTTACCGGTCACCGCGGACTTGATATTTATCCAGCCGCGATGTAGCGAAGCCGAAACGCTGCCGCCGGTTTCGGGGTTACCGCCAAGCCTGTTTACTTCCTGTTGTAAAACTCCGGCGAACTGCGCCCGTTGCAGCGAAAACTCCGAAAACAGAGTTTTCAAGGCCGTGTCCCTCACGCCTTCCGACGCGGTTTGAAATCCTTCCTGGCCATCCTTGCAGGTTTGAATCAGATCGTTCAAAACAGAAACGGCGTGATCGTTCGTTTGAGTACTCATACGATATCTCCTGCTGGATTCGACTCCGCCGCCAGAGATCTGTTTCGCTGAATTCAGCTCACGGCGCTACGTGGCAGGTGTCGTTCCACAAGCGAATCACGGGCTCTGAAACATCATGTTCGTAACCGAGTTCACCCAGGCTGGCGGTGCTTAAAACGAATTGCCGGCCGGCACTCAATTCCGCGCCTAGCCACCGCGCTGCCAGCACTCTTAGGAAATGCCCGCTGGAAAAGACCAGAACATTGCCTTGGACCGCCCGCACCCGGCTGACGACCCGGTCCGCGCGCGTACCGATTTCGGCAGGGGACTCTCCGCCCGGACAGCCATCCCGGAACAGTTGCCAATCGGGATGCAGCGCAAGAATCTCGGTCGTGCGCAAGCCTTCATATTGGCCGTAGTCCCACTCCACCAAGTCGCGATCCACCTCAGCCACGGCGCCAAAACCAGCCAGATCGCAAGTTCTCGCGGCACGCTGCAGAGGGCTGGTGAATATTTTCTGGAATGCCCGTGCCCTTAAGCGATTGCCCAATTGCAAAGCGTTGCGCTCACCGCGTTCCGTCAGCGCCAGGTCCGTGAGGCCCGTATGCCGGCCGGAAAGGCTCCATGCCGTTTCACCGTGCCGCGCCAGGCAGACCACAGGCAGCGCGATGCTCATGGCCTA
>JANXXV010000471.1 GCA_025350445.1 Bryobacteraceae bacterium
AGCGTCCGGAACTCTTCCGAAGGCGCCTCGTGCGGCTTCGACATATCGATCAAGTGCGAATCCACCGAAGGCGTGAATGGAACTTCCTTGATCCGGTCAAGCAGATCCCGCGGAAAACTCAGGTCGTCTACTACCGGCGGGGCGATTTCCTCGGCGGCGACAGCGGTACCGCTGGA
The DNA here is from genome assembly GCA_025350445.1 of Bryobacteraceae bacterium. The sequence goes on from JANXXV010000471.1 coordinate 177, forward strand.
CACAGCCGCCTCTACCGCTCCATCGACCACGGGAGCAGTCTGCCCGGCCCGCCGCAATGCATCATGAACTCGACTCATAAATTCTCCAGATTAATACCTGCCGTGGACGCCAAACCTAAATCCGAGTGGTGTAGTAAAAGAAAACAGACCCGGTCATAATGATGATTCCGAGCAAGCAAGCAGTGGACCATGCAAGCCACGCCAATCTCTTTCTGCGCCGCACCACCAGATCGTTCTCTAGAAGCGGAACACTGCCCAGAATCGTGAGCTGAGTGTAGGCGCGGACATCTTTCAAATTCTTCAGCGAAGCATCCTTCGCCTCACGGGCGCCCGCAAAGCAAAGACCAAGAATCAAGCCGACTCCGGTGCCAATCGCGATCAGCATGGGACGCTTTGGCTCCGTGGGGGTCTGCGGAAGCGACGCTGGATCCAGCACTTCCAGGCTCTCACCCTGTTGCCGCTTTTCAAGATCTTCGGCAATGGCGGATTGAGACCGCTTGCGATTCAACTCGTCGTACTTCAGCTTGGCAACTTCACGGTCCCGAATGACCTCGGCATACTGCTGCTCGCCGATGGGTTCCGATTCGATGCGCGAACGGATCGCCTTGACGTTTTGCTCGGCGGTGTGCATTTCGTTCACATATTCTTCGGTCTGAATTGCCGTCAGCTTGATCTGCGCTTCCAGCCGCTCAATGACGGCGGTTACGTTTTGCGCGTTGCGGGCGTATTCGGGATCATATCGTTTCACTTCCTTCACCGGTTGCGCCGCTTCGGTCTTTTTAGTTTCCAGGTCTTCTTTTACCAGCCTCTCCCGCGTCTTCTTCAAGCTCGCGACCTGAATCTCCATCCGGCGAACATCAGGGTAAGTGTCCTTGTAGTGCTCTTTAAGGTTGCCTAGAATCTGTTCGGCTTGAGCAATCTGGGACTCATTGAGCAGCAGCTTTTCATTCTTCGCCTGAACCGCAACCTGGTCCGCGGCCGGCTTCAACGAGGTCAGCGCCGTATTTGCCGTTCGCAGCTCGGTTTCGAGCAGCATCTTCTCCTGACCCACGCGGCTGATGTTGGCGTTGATGTTCGCAATCCGCGCCTCGGCGGCGTTCAACAGAATCTGATTATTCTGCAATTGATCCGGCAGCCTGCCCGCATTCACCTGCCGGAACTTGGCTAGGCGATCCTCGATCGCCTCCAACTCCTTCTTGGCGGAATCGGCCTGATCCTTCAGAAATTGCGTCGTCAGCACCGATTGCGTAGTACGGTCACGCGTATTCTCAGACATGAAACGGCTCACCAGGTCGGCGGTTACCTTCTGTGCCACGATCCGGTTCTCGTAGGAAAACGATATAAAAAACGCTGAAACTCCCCGGTTCTGGGCCGTCATGCTGGTGACGCTGCCGATGCGGATGTCCCTCTTCATTTCCTCCACTACGTCTTCCATCGGCTTGCGCTGCTTGTCACGCGGATACAAATTGAAAGTGTTAATGATATTGGTCAGATTGCCGCGGCTCAGAATGGTCTGCGCCATCGAATTGATACGTTGCGACATCTCCATGTTGACGTTCGTGGGTACGTAGGTTTCCGGAACCTGTGGAGGTACCACGCGAATCACCGCCTGCGATATAAACGTGTCCGGCCACAGAAAGGCCACCACCACGGCAAGCACCAAAGAACAGAAGGCAGGGCCAAGAATCCACGCCTTATGCCGCCGGATGATGTCGATGTAATCTTCCAGGTCCAGCGCGCGCCGGGAAGCATTTCCATAAGATTCGGTAGATGTTGGCTGCATAGTTCTTACCCTTTACGGAACCACGATGTAGTCGCCGTCTTTTACCATTATGTTCTGCTCCAGCTTTTTGCCTTTGATCACTTCATTGAAATTAAATTTGATCCGCTCCTGGCCGCGCACGATAGTAATCCTGTTCTTCTTGGCGAACTCGCGGAAGCCGCCCGCGTTGGTCAGCGCCTCCAGGACCGTCACCGGAATCACCAGCGGGAATATTCCGCTACGGTTCACCTCGCCCGTGATGTAGTATTTCTTGCTCAGCACCGATTGCAGCGCCACCATCACTTCGGGTTCGCGAATTTGCGCTTTCAGGGCTTCCGTGACGCGGGCCGCCAATTCCACCGGAGTCAAACCGGAAGCGACGATATCCCCAACCACCGGAAGCGTGAACTTACCATCGGGCCGGACCTGCACCGCGCCCGAAAATTCCGGCTCTTTCCACACGCGAATGTACAGCACATCTTCCGGACCGATCCGGTAGGTATTTGGATCCACCGGTGAAGTCATCCCAGCCGAAGCCGCCAACGGATCGACCGGCGCTTTTCCCTCTTTATCCGCCAGGTTTGGTTTTGTCGCCGGGCCCAGTTCCGGTGCATCTTTCGCAGGTTTGTCTTTTTGCTCCTGAGCCAGAAGCCCGAAAGCGGCCACAAAAATCAATAGAACTGAGATCGCCATTCGCGTCGTTCCTACTCGCATCGATACTCCTCATACATTCCAACGGGGCACACGACAATTTCACGGAAAATGTTCAATACCCAGTGTACCGCAGCCATTCTTATGCCAATTGACCTCAGCGGCAGTGGATTGTTACACCGCAACTTCATTAAGATCTATCTTGTGAACTACTTCCTTGCAAAATCCGAGCCGCTGGTCTATTCCATCTCCGACCTGAAACGCGACAAAACAACTACCTGGGACGGGATCAAGAGTCCGCAAGCCTTGCAGTCGGTTCGCGCCATGCGGCCTAAGGATCGTGTCTTCATTTACCATAGCGGCGGAGAATCCAGGATTGTGGGGATCGCCGAGGTGATCGGCGAACCACGCTCCGACCCCAACGAGCCGAAATCGGCAGTTGTCGACCTCCGTTTTCTCCACATCCTGGAGCCACCCACGACACTTGCCGACGTGAAAACCAGTAATCTATTTAACGATTGGGCGTTGGTCCGGCAGAGCCGGCTCTCCACCATGCCGATGCCCGCAAACGCCGTCGCCTGGATGAAGAAACGCTATCCCAAACTCCGCCTTTGAACACCTGCCTCAGAGACAGACATTCCTCCTCGCTATTACATCGGCAGAATTCTTCGGGGCATTAATCCAGCGCCGATTTGCTTCAGGTGCCGGTAGACCAGGGAGACCGGCAGGCCCACTACGTTAAAATAGCAGCCATCGATGCGCTCGATGAATTTCGCGGCCAGTCCCTGAATCGCGTAGGCGCCGGCTTTGTCCATCGGCTCGCCGCTGCGCACATAGTCCTCGATTTCGGCGTGCGATAGCGGCGCGAACCGCACTGCGGTTTCGGCTGAATCGCAAACCTGTCCTCCCTGGTAGCGCAGGCAGATGCCGGTAATCACGCGGTGTTCCATGCCGGACAAACTCGTCAGCATCTCCGTCGCATGGGCGGCGTCCCGGGGCTTCTCCATGACCTGCTCACCCAGCACCACTACCGTATCGGCGCCGAGCACAATCTCGCCGCACTCCCACGGCACGGCAGACGCTTTGGCGCTGGCCAGCCGGCGAACGTAAGCATCGGCGTGCTCACCGGCCAGGCGCTCCTCGGGAACTCCGGAGACACGGACGGACAGCTCGAAGCCGGCACGTTCCAGAATCTCCCGCCTGCGGGGCGACTGCGATGCAAGTACGAGCATCTTCGCATCCTAACGTAATTCGGAATGGACGGCACACCCTCGGCGCGGACCAAGGGGTCCGCCGCGACAGTAATGTACCCGCCCGGAACGGATGCTACACTGAATCTCGAATATCACCTGAGATAACTATGGAACGCGCCGGCCGGGTAGTGGGAAAACTGAAAGTTACAACCGACGAGCAGTTGGCTCAGGCGGCTTGGGCGCAAGCCGTAGGTAAGAGGATCGCAGGCCACACCGGCAATGTTTCGCTGGTGCGGGAGCGCCTGGTTGTGGAAGTGGAAGACGCAATCTGGCAGCGCCAGCTCTTTACGCTTCGGGGTCAGATTCTGCGCCGGATCGAACAGGTAATGGGGCGCAATATCGTTCAGGAGCTGGAGTTCCGCATTGCGATTCCGCGGCGTGCGCCGCAGCGCGAGGAACGGATATCGGCGGACGACGCGGACGCCATCAAAGACCCGCTGCTGCGCAATCTCTACAAAGCTTCCAGGAAAAGGGCTATCGCTTGAAAATAACTGAAAAAGAGGTCCGGAAGGTGGCCAGCCTCGGAAATTTGACGCTCACCGACGACGAGGTAGCGCGGCTTTCCCACGACATGGACGAAATCCTGACACACATCGATAAGCTGAACGAGCTGGATACCACCGGCGTAGAGCCGATGGCGCAGGTGCTCTACGATGCCGAAGAGACCGCGACACTCCGCGGGGACCTTGAGCGCCCCCCGCTTGGCAGCGCGGTCGCGATGGCAAACGCGCCGCTTTCCGGCAACGGCTACTACAAAGTTCCGCTGGTGATCGAACGGTAAGAACTCCCGACATGGATATTGCTTCTCTCACGATTGAACAGATCAGGACCGGCTTGTCGGCGCGGACATTCAGCGCCACCGAGCTTGCCACCGAGGCGCTGCGGTTTGCCGAATCGGAAAACCCGAAGACCAACGCCATGCTGCGCTTTTCTCCGGAGCGCGCTCTGGCGGCGGCGAAAAGAGTGGACGATCAAATTTCCGCCGGTGAACCGCTGGGCCCGCTGGCGGGCGTGCCCATCGCGGTGAAAGACGTGATCTCCACCAAAGGCATCCGGACAACTTGCGGATCGAAATTATTGGAGAAGTACGTTCCGCCCTACGACGCCACCGCGGTCATCCGGCTGGAGCAGGCGGGCGGCGTGATTCTAGGCAAGGCGAATTGCGACGAGTTTGCCATGGGATCGTCCAACGAGAACTCGGCCTACGGGCCGGTCCGAAACCCGGTGGCGCTGGACCGCGTGCCGGGTGGATCGAGCGGCGGCTCGGCGGCCAGCGTGGCCCAAGGCACTTCAGTGGTTTCACTCGGCTCGGACACAGGCGGCTCCATTCGCCAGCCCGCTTCCTTTTGCGGAGTTGTCGGCGTCACGCCCACCTACGGCCGCGTCTCGCGCTACGGCCTGGTGGCGTTTGCCAGTTCACTGGATCACATCGGTCCGTTTGCACGCAACGTACGCGACGCGGCTACCCTGCTTGGCGCGATTGCCGGACACGACGGAAACGACGCGACCTCGGCCACAGCTCCGGTGCCGGACTTCGCCGCGCTGCTGGACGGCAATGTGAAGGGAATGAAAATCGGCCTCCCCAAGGAATATTTCAAGGGACTGGCCAGTGAGACCGGTGACCTGATTGCCAAGGGCGTGGATGTGCTGCGGAAGCTGGGCTGCGAGGTGCGCGAGGTAACGCTGCCCGCTACCGATTACGCCATCGCCTGTTACTACATCATCTGCACGGCCGAGGCAAGTTCCAATCTGGCGCGATACGATGGCGTTCGCTATACCACCCGATCGGAATCCTCGCCAACGCTCATCGACATGTACCGCAACACCCGCGGCGAAGGTTTCGGCGCTGAGTGCAAACGGCGCATCATGCTTGGCACGTATGTATTGAGCGCCGGGTACTACGATGCATACTATTTGAAGGCGCAAAAAGTGCGGGCGCTGATTGCCCGCGATTTCGCGCGGGCGTTCACTGAGGTGGATGCCATCATCGCGCCTGTCTCGCCCTTCCCCGCCTTCCGGCTCGGTGAGAAACTAAACGATCCGATGGAAATGTACCTCTCCGATATCTACACCATCACCGGAGATCTGGCGGGTATTCCCTGCATGAGCGTGCCTTGCGGAAACACAGCGGCGGGGCTGCCGGTGGGCATGCAGATACTGACTAAGCATTTCGACGAGACCGGAATGTTCCGGCTGGCCGAAGCGTTTGAAAAAGTCGGCGGCGTTACAGCGTAACAGTCGCTATAATGGCTGTACCATGGCATTTACTTTACCTTCGCTCCCGTATCCCACTGACGCGCTCGTACCTCACATCGACAAATTGACGATGGAGATTCATCATGGCAAGCACCACAATGCCTACGTGACGAACTTGAACAAGGCGCTGGAATCCGCGCCTGAACTGGCCGGCAAAACTTTGGAAGAACTGCTGGCTCACAATTGCGCGATCGTCCCGGAAGCCATCCGCACGGCAGTCCGTAACAACGGCGGCGGACACAGTAACCACTCTTTGTTCTGGACGATTCTTGGACCGAATGCGGGCGGGGCGCCTACGGGCGAACTCTCGGCGGCGATCATCGACACCTTCGGCAGCTTTGACGAATTCAAGACGAAGTTCAACGCCGCGGCGACGACGCGATTCGGATCCGGCTGGGCATGGTTGACGCGCGATGGCGCGGGAAAGCTGGAGATCGGTTCCTCGGCGAACCAGGATTCTCCCATTATGGAAGCGAAGTATCCGGTGATTGGATTGGATGTCTGGGAGCACGCGTATTACCTGAACTACCAGAACCGCCGCCCCGACTATATCAGCGCCTGGTGGAATGTGGTGAATTGGCAGGAAGCCGGGAAACGCTTCACTTCAGGTAAGTAACCTTCAAAGTTGTTGGGCAGGCTTTCGGGCCTGCCTCCCTCTACACGCTTTGAATTTGTTCATTTCCTTCTGAAGTACCCGAGCAAAGGCCGCTTCCGGCGGCCAAGCCGGCTGGGTTCCTGGTCAGTTTGGCGCCGTTCGGAACGGCTTTTGCGCTTTTGAGTTCCTCTGGTCAACTTAACCTTCTTAGGCGAGACACTCTTGATACGCCCGATGAAGCGTCTTGTTGCTTGCCATATCCCGCGCGAAATCCCATTCCCGCCCCGCCCACTCCCCTACTGAAAAGTTCGTCTCGCTGGGTCCGTATTTAACATTCTTTTTCTCGAGACACTCGAATGTATCTTGACGAATACGTTTGTTGATAGCGCGGCATTCGGCCACCAGCGGCTTCTCTTTTAGACTGTTGGCGGCGCAAGAGACACCGGTGATCGGCAGGATTCCTCGCCGCCCAACGCCCGCATCTTCGCCAAATATTCGGGTTTGGCCAACGGGAATCCCGCGCGCACACCGGCCATACCGGGTCGGCCATCGCCCAACTTCGCGTAAGCGAAGTGAAGATACAGTTGGCGCGGTCGAGCGGATCGCTCGAGCCCGCGAAAGGCGCGGCTCCGCTTCGGCAATAGCCTTGATGAGAAAAAGCTAGCGCGTCTCCCCAGTGCTCGTCCTACCAGTTCGTATACGAGCCGTCCGGACGCCTCAACATCGGCGTCAGTTCGTAACGCTCTTTATGATCGCCGATCAGTTGGAGCTTAGATGTGTCAACCTCCACACCCAGGCCAGGCCGTTCGTTCGGCCACAACTTTCCGTTCCTCAGGTCATAGCTGCGGTTCAAATAGGGCCACGGCCGCGTACCGCCCATCACCATTTCCATCAGCGCCGGGCCGGGGAACGCGGCACAGCAGTGCACCATCGCCGCCTCTGAAATCGGCCCGGTGAAGTGCGGCACCAAACCCACGTAATGGGTCTCGCACAGCGCCGCAATTTTCTGGAACTCAGTGATGCCGCCGACGTTTGGAATGGTCGCCCGTGCGTAATCGATCAGCTGATTCTCAATCAGCTCGTTCCAATCCCACTTCGGCCCGAACTGCTCACCCACTGCGATCGGCACCTTCACCTGACGGCGCAGCGTCCTGTAGACTCCCGGATTTTCACTGCGCACAAGGTCCTCAACGAAGTACGGCCGCAGCGGTTCAATCATGTTCGCCAACGCCACGGCGTCCGGCATGTCGAGTTCGGTGTGGAAGTCGATGCACCATGCGCCATCCTTGCCAACACCTTCGCGAACCTGCCGGCACATCTCGAATACGCGTTTTACATTGTCGAAACGGTCGACCACCGGACCCTGAGTGTCGGTGGAAATACGATAGGCGCGATAGCCCGCATCGACACAAATCTTCGCTACCTCTTTTGGAGTTCCCTTCGCCGGATAACCGGTGGAGTAGCACTCCACATAGTCGCGGGATTGGCCGCCCAGCAGTTGGTACACCGGCACGCCCAGCGCTTTCCCTTTCAGGTCCCACAGCGCCACATCCAGCGCGCCCAGCGCATGCACCTTCTCTCGGCCCGCCGGATAGAAGTAGGCACGGAACATCGACTGCCACAGCCGGTCCGTTCGGAACGGGTCTTCGCCGATC
>JANXXV010000279.1 GCA_025350445.1 Bryobacteraceae bacterium
CCATCGAGAAGAAGTGGAGCGCCACTGCGCTGGTGATTGACGTTGACCCGCTGAGTTTGCTGTAATCGCGCGATGCCTGCCTACGAAACAGTGGAGCGGAACCTGCGGGAAGCAATGCAGTGCTACGCGTGTTGTTCGGCGCAGGGTGAGGTTCGCGAATTGACGGGAGCGGTGATCGCCTCGTCCGGAATAGACTATTCAGTGTTCAACTCGGTAATGTTCACCTCACCCATAGAATCGGTGGCGGATCTGGATGCGCGCATCTCCCATGCCGAGGTCCACTTCAGAGCGCGCGGACTTGGGTGGTCGTGCTGGCTATGCGAAGACCTGCTGGCGCCCGCGGTGCAGAAGGCGGCGCGGCAATTCTTCGTGTCCCGCCGGATGAAGGTGGCGGCGCAGCCGCCGGGTATGTACGCGGACCGCATCTGGCCGCGAGAGCGGCAGCCGGCCAAGGTGCGGATTCGCCGGGTAGAGGACAACCGTACCCGGTTCGATTTCGCGGACGTCGCATCAGTTGTGTTTGCTCTACCGTTCGCTATTGCGGAAAAGATATATGTGCCCGAGTCCACATGGCGCAGCAAGATGACCGGCTGGGTTGGGTATGAGTCGGAGAGGGCGGTGTCCATCGTCGCAACAGTGGTGTCGGAAGCGGCGGTGGGCATTTACTCGCTGGCCACCGTCCCCCATTATCAACGGCACGGATATGCGGAAACACTGATGCGGCATGCGCTGGAAACGGCGCGTCTGGAGACAGGGATTGAAAAGAGCATCTTGCAAACCACACGGGCCGGAATCGGCCTATATAAGCGGATGGGATACAGGCCGGTGACGAACTTCAGTGTTTATCTGCAAGATAGTTGCGACTTTCGCGGATGATCTGCAACACTCGAATTGTCATGCGAGCCTGCTTACTGCTTTGCGTCCCGTGCATCGCCCTGAATTTATTGGCGCAGGCGCCTGCCAAGGAATCGTTCACCTATGGCGTGGAGTGGCGGTTGATTCGCGCCGGGCTCACAAAGATTTCGTTGACTCCGTTGCGCGGCGGCTGGCAGGGCGATGTCCATCTGGAGTCCGCCGGACTGGTATCGAAGTTGTACCGGGTGGAAGACAACTACGCCGTCACCATCGATGAGCAACTCTGCGCGCGAAGCACTTTTATGAAGGCGATTGAGGGCAAGCGCGAGCGGGAAACCAAGGTCACCTTCGACCGCGTCAACAGCAAGGCGAGTTATTTGGAGCGGGATTTGCTGTTGAACAAACCGGTGCTGGCCAAGGAAACGGAGACTCCGGGTTGCGTGGTGGAATGGGTCAGCGGTCTTTATAAAGTGCGGGGGATGAAGCTGGAGCCGGGTCAATCCGGCACCATCCCCATGAGCGATGGCAAGCGCTTCGCCCACGTCAAGGTGGAGGCACAGGAACGCGAGGAAGTGATCACGCCGCTGGGTAAATTCAAGACCATCCGCTACGAAATCTATGTGTTCGATGGTGCGCTGATTCCGAGGAAGGCGCGGGCGTTCGTCTGGCTAACCGACGACGCAAAAAAGACGCCGGTGCAAATACGGGTGCGGATGCAGTTCCTGATCGGGACTATCAATCTGCTGCTGGAGAAGGAAGAGTATTAACCCGCCGTAACCAAAAGCGGTCCGGGACGCGTCACAATGGGGTATATGCGCCGTCTTGTACTCTTTGGGTTGCTTGTCGCTTCGCTCGCTCCGGCCGAAACGAAGATGACGGTGGAACAGTTGCGTGGTTTCATCAAGTCGTCGGCCCAGCAGGGGTTTCCCGACAAGCAAATCGCCGAGTACCTGAAGCAGGTCAAACTCACGAGCAAACTGGACGACAGCACGATTGAGGACATCCAGGGTCTGGGCGCCGGTCCCAAAACCGTGGAGGCGCTGAAAACGCTTGGCACTGCGACAAAGGACTTGCCGCCTCCGCCGAAGCCGGCTCCGAAGATTGCCCCGAAACCCTTTCCTCCGCCAGATTCCAAAGAGCAGGCTGAAGTGCTGAAGGACGCGACAGAATACGCTTTGCTGTATGCGAAGAATCTGCCGAACTTCATCTGCACGCAGGTGACGCGGCGCTATGTGGACCCAACCGGGATGGAGTTCTGGAGGTTGCAGGATACGGTGCTCACCAAACTTAGCTACTTCGAGCAGAAGGAGGACTACAAGGTGGTGATGGTGAACAACCAGGTGGTCAATGTGGGCTACAACGAACTGGGCGGCGCTACGTCGAGCGGTGAATTCGGGTCGATGTTGCGGGCCATTTTCGCGCCCCAGACACAGACCCGCTTCGAGTGGGATCACTGGGCCACGCTGCGCGGAAAGCGGATGCACGTTTTTTCTTATCACGTGGCACAGATGCATTCCGACTGGGCGGTAGTTTATGAGAAGACGCAGAAAGTGGTTCCGGCTTATCGCGGGATGATCTACGTGGACAAAGACACGCTGGCGGTGATGCGGGTGACGCTGGAAGCGGAAGACATGCCGGTGTCGTTCCCGGTGCAGCAGGCCACCACGGTGCTGGATTACGACTTTATCGATATTTCGGGCAAGGAATTTGTGCTGCCGCTGAAGGCGACGTTGCGGATGCGCAGCGGGAAGGTGCTGGTGAAGAACGATACCGAGTTCCGGCTTTATAAAAAGTTCGGCGCCGAGGCTACGATCACGTACACGCCGGAGCCGTTGCCGGAGACTAAGGAAGCGCCCGCGCCGAAGTGAACCATTGGCATTTACCGTCTCGTAGTCACTGGATTGCTTGCCGCTTCGATTGCGTCGGCCGAAACGAAGATGATTGTCAAACAGTTGCGTGGTTTTTTAAGTCGTCAACCCAATAGCACATCCCCCGATAAGCAAATCGCCGAGTGCCTGAAGCACGCCAAGCTCACCCTCAAACTGGACGATAGCGCAATTGAAGACATTCAGAGCCTGGGCGCGGGCCCCAAGGCCGCTAAGGCACTGAAGGTGCCAGGCGCCTCTACGAAGGACTTGCCCCGTCAGGCGGAGTTAGCTCCTGAAATTGCCGCGAAACCTATTTCTCCGCCCGATTTCAAAGAGCAGGCTGAAGTTCTGAAAGATGCTACTGAATACGCATTGTTGTGTGCGAAGAATCTGCCGAACTTCCTCTGCATGAAGGTGACGGCAATATGCGAATCCCACCAGGGTCCTCACTAAGCTGAGTTCGTGCTGCCGTTGAGGGCGACTTTGCGGATGCGACACGGGGGGGCGATGATGAAGAGCGACACTTGGTTCCGGCTTGACAAGAAACTCGAAGCCGAAGCCACCATCATGTAGACGCCGGAGCCTCCGCCGGAGATGAAAGAATCACCACCGCCGAAATAAGTTACGCCGTGGTCCTGTGCCGCCCGTACGTGAAGTAGATCACCAGCCCAACTGCGAGCCAGAGCACGAAACGAATCCAGGTCTCAAGCGGCAGGCCCAACATCAATACGAAGCAGCAGGCAATCGAGAGATATGGCAGCAATGGAACGAGCGGAACACGAAAGCCGCGTTTGCGATCCGGCTGCTTCTTTCTGAGTACCAACACGCCGGCTGAGACGACGATGAACGCGAACAACGTGCCAATGTTAGTGAGGTCCGCGAAGGTACCCAGATCCCAAACGCCCGCCGGGATGGCCACGGCGATTCCCGCTACCCAGGTGCTGACGTGGGGCGTGCGGAATTTCGGATGCACTTTGGAAAATGCGTCGGGCAGCAAACGGTCGCGCGACATGGCATACCAGACTCTCGCCTGTCCGTACTGGCTGCACAGAACCGCTGAGATCATTCCCATCAACGCACCCGCACCCACCCAACGCCGGACCCCATCGTAACCAAGAGATTTCAACGCATCGGCAACCGGAGCCGCCGTGTTCAGGTTCTTGTAGTTCACCACACCGGTCAGCACCACCGCCACGCTGACGTAGAGAATGGTGCAGACAATCAGCGTCATCATGATGCCAAACGGGAGATCGCGCTGCGGATTGCGGCACTCTTCGGCCGCTGTGGATACGCCGTCGAAGCCAATGTAGGTGAAGAACACAATCGCCGCGCCGGTGAGCACACCTGGAAATCCGTTAGGAGCGAAGGGGTGCCAGTTTTCCGTCTTCACGGCGCCACCGGCGGCGAAGATGAAGATTAGAATCGCGACGATCTTAATCGCCACCACAACGTTGTTCGCGCCCGCGCCTTCGCGCACGCCTCGTGCAAGCAGAAAAGTGATCAGCAGAACCACAATCACAGCCGGCAGATTGATGAAGTTGCCGGTGAATACTCCGCCGGCAATCATAGGTTCCGAAAGAAACTTCGGTAAGTGGACTCCGAAGACGCTCTCTAAAATATCGTTGAAGTACGCAGAGAAACCTACGGCTATGGCCATGCTGGAAACTGCGTATTCCAGAATCAAGTCCCAGCCGATGATCCACGCCACAACCTCGCCCAAAATGGCGTAGGCATAGGTGTACGTGCTGCCGGCGATGGGGATCATGGACGCCAGTTCGGCGAAACACAATCCGGCAAAGCTGCAGACAATCGCTACCAACAGGAATGACAGGGAGATGGCCGGACCTGCGCCCGGCCTGCCTAGTTTCGAAACGGCGCTTGGCCCCCGCATAAGAATATCCAGCAGGGGCGCGTTCATGATTGACGGGATGGTGAGTGTTTCCCCCGCCGCGGCCGTCCCGGTAACAACGAAAATGCCGGTTCCAATTACCGCACCAATGCCCAGCGCCGTCAGACTCCACGGGCCCAGGGTTTTGAGCAATCGATGGCGGGGATCTTCCGAAGAAGCTATCAGCGCATCAATGCTCTTGGTGCGGAAGAGCTGACTCACCTCTTGCGTTGGCCCTTGACTACCTGCTTCACTTTCTTCTTGTTGGAACCGCGCGCTACGCCGGACGCCCGGGGTGCTTTGGGGGCTGCCTTCTTGCGGGCTGCGCGTTTCGCTGTCTTGCGTTCTTGTGTGTCTTCGATGTGTTTAGTGTTCATTCGTCTATTTTGATCCCTGCAAATTTAGCTACTAATTTCTTCAAGCCATAACCGGGAAAGCTGACGGTTAACTTCGCGTCGTCGCCCTGGCCTTCTATCCGTAAAACCGTTCCACGTCCATACTTGGCGTGGCTTATCATGGAACCCGAGCCGAACGGCTTCTTCTTGGCCGGACCCGCCGCCGCAGTGGGCCTGGCGGCTTGCGGCTGCGGAGTACCCTGCCGGACGGCCGCCGGCTGAGTTGAAGCCGCTTGCCCGGCACTTGCCTGCCGATCGGTGAAAAACTGCGAAATATTCTCTACCGAGTTAAACGTCTTGCCCGTATACACGTTCTTGCGGGCGGCCTCTCTTACATAGGAGCGCTCGGCCATCAGGTTCACCTGCGGCACTCCGGAATCGTCGCGAACCTTTTCAATCAGGCCCTTGGGAACTTCCGAGAGGAAGCGCGACGGGAACGACACTTCCGGCTGTCCCCCGCCCCACTTGCGGCGATATCGCGCCCAGGTGAGATACAAACGCTTTTCCGCTCTCGTCATGCCAACGTAACATAACCGGCGCTCTTCTTCCATCTGCGACTCTACGGTAAGGGAGCGGCTGTGCGGGAAAAGCCCTTCCTCCAGGCCGGCGATGAACACGACCGGGAACTCCAGGCCCTTGGCATTGTGCATGGTCAGCAGCGATACTTGAGCGCCGGAATCCAGGTTGTCGCTGTCGGAGGCGAGGGCTGCATGATCCAGGAATTCGGCAATGGTTTCGCCGCGCTCAGCCGCTTCGGCCGAGGCGTTCAGCAACTCGTTGATGTTCTCAAGACGCGTTTGGGATTCCGGCGTGCCGTCGTCCTCCAGCATCTTCTTATATCCGGTGCGATCGAGTATCAGGCGCAGAATCTGATCCACGCCGCGCGTTTGTGCCTCTTCGGAAAGCTCAGCGATCATTTGCCGAAACAGGCCAAGCGCCGATTCCGCGCGCCCGGAAAAGACCTTCTCTTCGATCATGCGGCCAATGGCGGACCACACCGGCAGGTCGTTCCGCAAGCCGAACTGCTCGATCTGATCGATGGTGGTCTTTCCGATTCCGCGTGCAGGGGTGTTCACAATGCGCAGCAGATTGATGGAATCGTTGGGGCTGGCCACCACTTTCAGGTACGCCAGAATGTCTTTCACTTCGGCGCGCTGGTAGAAACTGAAGCCGCCGATGACGACGTACTTCCGTCCGTAGCGGCGGAGTCCTTCTTCAATCTGGCGGGACTGGAAGTTGGTGCGGTAGAGGACCGCGATGCGCTCCTTCGGGTCCGCGAGAAGAAGCTTATCGATGGTGTCGGCGATGAAGAGCGCTTCGTTTTCGCCATCGAGCGCGTCGTACTGGGAGATGCGGTTACCCTCGCCGGATTCGGTCCAGAGCGTCTTACCCTTGCGTTCCTTGTTGTTCGCCACCACGGCGCTGGCGCCTTTGAGAATATTTTGCGTGGAACGGTAGTTCTGCTCCAGCCGGGTGACCTTCGCTTTCGGGTAATCCTTCTCAAAGTCGAGGATGTTACGGATATCGGCGCCGCGCCAGCCGTAGATGGATTGATCTTCGTCACCGACTACGCAAACGTTCGAATGCTCGGTGGTTAGCAGGCGCATCAATTCGTATTGCGTGCGGTTGGTGTCCTGATATTCGTCGATCATCAGATAACTGATGCGCCGATTTATCAGCATACGGGTTTCGGCATCGTGGGCTAGCAGCCGTACGGCCTGAATCAGCAGATCGTCGAAGTCGAGTGCGTTCGCCTGCAACAGCCGCTCTTCATATTTTTCGAAGATGACGGCGAGCCGCGCCATTTTGGGATCGGAGGCGTCTTTGTAGAAATCCTGCGGCGTCTGTTTGTGGTTCTTCGCGTGGCTGATGCGGGAGAGCACGGCGCGATACTGCATGAACTTTTCATCGAGGCCGATGGCGCGAAAGATGGACTTGATGATGGCCAACTGCTCGTCATCGTCGTAGATGGTGAACTGGGTGGTGAAGCCGGGCCGGATGTCGGCCAGGCGTGCGCCGTCGCGCCGCAACATTCGTACGCAGAAAGAGTGGAATGTGGAGACAACCGGCGTGCCGGAAGCCCCGGCTTTAGAGAGCAGGTTGCCGATGCGGTTGCGCATTTCCTCCGCCGCTTTGTTGGTGAACGTGACGGCCAGAATGGAGTACGCGGGCACGTGGTGATGCGTGACTAGATGGGCGATGCGATGGGTGATGACGCGCGTCTTTCCGCTGCCCGCACCGGCGAGAATTAAGAGCGGACCCTCTACGTGTGCAGCCGCTTCGCGCTGGTGTGGGTTTAGGCCTTGAAGGAAATCCATGAAAAATTCGGGGGTAGTTGTGATTTTAACATGGTGTGTGTTGGGTGAGGAGATATTAGGTGCGTGCAGGGAGTCGTGCCCGGTTGAAAGCCCGGTAAGAGGGTTGCCGAGTATACTGTGGAGTGAATTCCACACATGGGAACAATCCAAGTTGTTCTGGATAAAAAGTTGCTGCAAGCCACCGACCGCGCAGCCCGCGAGACGAAGCGGAATCGTTCGGCGCTAGTTCGAGATGCTCTCCGGGAGCATCTCCGGAGACTGGAGATAAGGACGCTTGAGGAACGCGATCGCGCGGGCTATTTGAAGCAACCACAAGACCGGGACGAGTCGCTTAAATGGGAGGCGGAGGCAGTTTGGCCAGTAGAATAGCCGAAGGCGATGTGCGTCTTTACGAGCTTACTTGTCGACTGTAACCGTAGCGCCGGTCACGTCCGCCGTTCGAGGCGTGCCGGTCGAGATAGCTCTGGATGATTCGGAAAGAATGAAGGCGCCCTGCGCGGTGAATTTGCACAACACTGTCACGGTCTCCCGGCAGCGTATTGGAAAGCGCGTGACGCAGTTGAGTTCCCCGCGGATGCGCGAGATCTTCACCGCATTGCGATTCTTGCCCGGTTGCGATGCGATGAGCGTATCCACCGCGGGTTTGCGCTTCAATTTAGCGAGAACGCCACAAGTTCCGCGGGCAAATTCGAGCCTCCAACCGCCACCACGACGAACTGTTTGCCATTGGTGAAGTAAGACATCGGCGAGCCTGTGGCGTTTGCCGGTAAATCGAACTCAGCCACATCTGCGCCGCTCTGCTTATCGTAGACTCGCAACTTCGCATCCCGAATGATGTGCTCGGCTTCGAGGTGGCCATCGCGG
>JANXXV010000315.1 GCA_025350445.1 Bryobacteraceae bacterium
GTGGCGGCGGCGAAATGGGCGCCGAAGACCAAGGCGGTAGTGGTTGCGTGAGAAACAAGCGACCTGAGAAATCCGCGGGCGATATGGCACGCGTGCCGTTCATCGGCCATCAGCGCTTCTTCGGGCAAAGCGCAGTGTTCCAGCCAGTCGAGCAACGAGCGGCCCAGCCCGCCCAGCACTCTCAACTGCGGAAAATGAATATGCGTATCGATCAAACCCGGCAGCAGAAAACCGCCGCGAAGATCAATTGACACGGCATCCGGGTGCGCCGTGCGAAGTGCCTGATAGCCGCCGCAGCCGGCTACGCGGCCGTCGCGGATGAGCAGGCCGCCATCCCAGTGGCACTCGAGCGCGTGTTCGTGCAGGAACGGATTGCGCGGGGTGTGGAAGATGGGTGCGCGAAGAAGTTCACCCGATGTTTCAGAATGCGCCGTCATGCTCAAGGGAGTGCCCGCATAGGCCTGGTCATGAGGTCCAGAAAAAGTGTCTTGAAGCGGTCTATCTGAAAATCCCACACAACGTTCATGGCCCGCGCGCCGGGGGGTGGAACGGGCCGTTGGCGCTTGGGCTCGGGCTTGTCCCGCCACGGTATACCACCGTAACCATTAGGCACTTCATCCCAGTAGATGGATGCGGCATAGTTCATCCCCTGCATGGTGTCGATATCGATGTAGTAACGGCGCATTTCGGTAATCAGCGCGGGGTCGATCAGATAGGCCGCCATCAGTTCATCCGGCATGCGGAACCACTGCTGAGGCTTCCTTTGGCGATACGGTTCCACGACACCGTGCAAGTACAGTTCCGCCAAACCCTTGTTGGCGCCCTTTGAGATTGCTTCCGCCATTTCCGGAGTGCGGTGTACTTTTTCAGATACGTCTACCGTGAATATGGTCAGCTTGGGCCAGGGTGCGTGCAACACGATTTTCGCGGCTTCCGGATCGTATATGACGTTGACGGTCTTCGGTTGAAACTCCGGACTTGTGCCCATGAATACGATTTCTTTCGTCAGCGGTACGATGCCCGGATCGAGGCTGATGGCAAGCGCAACATTAGTCAGCACGCCACCGCAGTACAGCGTGACTTGATGCGGGTTATCGCGAATGGATTTGACGATGAACAAGGCCGCATGTCCGGGCTGCACCCTGGTCTTGGCGAATCCACCCGGCGGAGGAACAACAACATCGGGCCCAGCGCTGTACTCGCCGTAAGCGCCAAGGAACGGATCGGTGCGGCTGCCGCCGTAGAGCCTGGTCAAAAGAACCGGCGTTTCTTTGGACTGCACCAAAGGAAACTCCGATCCCATGAAGACGGGAACGTCCGTCCGGCCGATGACTTCCAGAAGTTTCAGGACGTCGGCGGTTTCTTGTTTCAGCCATCCATTTCCCGTGGCTACGGTGACGCCGAGAACGTCTATGTTGGGTGACTGCAGCAGCATCACCAAAGGATCGTTATTTCCGCCTATGATTCCGTCCGTATCCTGATCGAAAACAACCTTCTTCCTGCCGGAGGCTGGTTGGCCCGATGCGTATGGGGACAGAAACAGTGCGGCGAGCAAAAGCAAGAGCATACGGTGGCCGGTCATAATTCTCCTTTCGGCGCGCGCTGAGAGCCGTTCAGAAAAAGGTTCATGATCACCGCGACCGTTGTCCCCAAGACTACACTGCTACAGGTGATGGGGCAGCCCAGCGCGGCGGATTGTGGAACAGATGCGGAGATAGAATTGGGATCAGTCCGAATCCCATCGAACTGGCGACGATGAACAGATTGTGAGGATTGCTCTGAAAATCAACGGCGCTCAGTTTACGTACACCTGTTGCCGCCACCATCCCAAACATCACGATCCCGGCTCCGCCTAAGACCGGTTCCGGAACTGCCGCAACGATACAGGCCATTTTGGGTAGCATTCCAAGGACGATCAAAATGACGCCGCCCATCGCGCAGACGAAACGGGAACGGACGGTGGTGATGGAGACGAGCCCGACGTCCTGAGAAAACGACGTGTAGGAAACGCGTTGAAGACAGCACCTGTCAAGATGCCGAGCCCGCCGGCGCGAAGCGCTTGAACCAGATCGTCACGGTGAAACGGTTTCCCGGTGATTTCCGCGAGGGCGATAAACACACCCGTGGATTCAACGAACGTGATGATCATCACGATACACATTGTCACGACGGGGGCGGGATCAAACTGCGGCATGCCGAAGCGGAACGGAGGCACGAAGGCGATCCACGGCGCGCCGGCCAAACCTTTCACGTGGACAAATCCCAGGGGGATACAGAGCAAGGATCCGGCGGCCATCCCAGTCATGACGGCGAGGCTGTGCCAGATGCCGCGGGCATACTTCGTCATCAGGAGAACGATCACGAAGACGAAGAGGGCAATTGCCAATCCATCTGTTTGCCCGTACGCCTCACTCGTAACCGCGGTTCCACCGCCGGCCCAGTTCATCGCCACGGATAGCAAAGAAATGCCAAGTAATGCAATGAGAGAGCCGGTTACGACGGGAGGAAATAAGGCCAGAACCCTGCCGATGAGCGGGGCGATAAATATGCCCGCAAGACCGGAGGCGAGAGTAGCCCCGTAGAAGCCGGGGAGGCCTATTGCCGGATTAAGGCCCATGGCGACGATGGGACCCACAGAGAGGAAAGTAGCACCCATCATCACCGGAAGACGCGCGCCGAATTTCCAGAAGCCGAGGGTTTGAATGAGTGTCGCCAGTCCGGCCGCGAATAGGTCGGCGGTAATGAGGAATGCGGTCTGATCGGCCGGCAGTTTCAAGGCGCCGGCGACCAGTAAAGGGACGGCCACGGTTCCCGCATACATGACCAGGACGTGCTGCAAACCGAGAACGAACAACCGGCCAACCGCAAGCTTCGCATCGACTGAAGGAGGCGTGTACCGGCTATATGAGAGAGACGGTACACGCATTTTGAGCAATCGATTAGAACGTAAACCGGGCCGAGACCTGCGCCCGCCGCGCATTCGTTCCGTCCGGGAAACCGCCGGACGCGGTGCCCGAACCCAAGCCTGCCGCCTGCGTAATTACAGTGCCAACCGCGCGGTATGCGGTGGTGTTCACAGACGTATTGCTAATTGTGTTGAAGATGTTGAAAGCTTCAAAGCTAAGCGCGACCGATGTAGCTTCCCACGGGAGTTTGAACGTTTTGGTCACGCGGCCATCCAGCTTATTTACGCTGTCGATTGCCACGCTCGACCGAGGCGCGAAAGGAGCGCGGCCCGGAGCGCCGAACGCCGTGACCATTCCATTGATCGTCGTGCTCGACGCCAACCCGGGGGTAAGCGCGCCGGCGACGATAATGATCGGGTCGGTGTATTGCGGCGAAGCGGCAGTTTCAATAATCGACAACTGCCAGCCGTTGGCGAGATGATTGAACAGGTTCATGCCGAAGTCCTTCCGCGGCGGCGCGATGATGGCCGACACTACCAGACGGTGCCGCTGGTCAAGTGTGGACGTGCCTCTTTCGGCCTGATAGTTTCCGTTGTAGACGGTGGCGGGAGGATCGGTGAAATAGATGTTCGCGCCGGCGTTACCCTGGCTCTCGTCGATCGCATGCGACCAGGTATAGGCCAAAGTGCCCGTAGCTCATTTGGTGGCGCGCTGGCGGTAGGAAACGGCCATGCCGTCGTACCAGAGGCGTCCTCTATTGCTGAGATAAACCAGGCTCGCGTAGCGCTGGTCAATCTTATTCGCCGACAGATAAACGGGAGTGGTGAATGTGCCGGTCTGCGCGCCGGTCGTGTCTTTGATGGAGTAGTTGACCGATCCGGTGGCGGCGCCCAGGTTGAGATCTTCGCGGCTGATGAATTTGTAACCGCGGCTGTGCATGAAGGAAACCGTAAGCGCCGCGCTCTTGCCGATGGCTTGCTCCACGGAGAAGTCAGTCTGCTCCGTGTAAGGGGTGGCCAGATTGTCCGCCGCATAGGTGACGTTTGTGAGACCCACGACGCCTGCGAGAGACGAGAGACGGAATGGAAATACGGGTCCGGCAGCAAGTTGCGCGGCGTTGCTGGAACTGAGAGTGCCGGTCTTCTGAATCACGCCATTACGTTGTTGTAATCGTATGACGCTGGCGGAAGGAAGCCGGGCGTAGAAGAGACCAAAGCCGGCGCGAATTACGGTCCGATCCTGGTTGAACGAATAAGCCAAACCGATGCGGGGAGCGAAGTTGGTCCCAGGCTGGTTGAGCTTTGCCGTTTGCGGGTAGTCCGCATTCAGCGGCGGCTGCGTGTAGGTGCTGTACTCGTAACGGAGGCCGTAGTTGACAGTCAGGCCGCGGGTGAGCCGCCATTGATCCTGGGCAAAAACCGCGTAGTTATTCACCGACGCGTGCGTCAGTAACGGACCGAAGGACTGCGTGTAGCTGAGCCAGTGTTTGCCGTTGGTGGCGCCCGAGTAATCGAGCGCGAAATCGTTGATGGAGCCGTATGTATACGATCCCGGCCCGTTGAACAGTGCATTCTCAGTGTCCCGCAGAAGGGCGAAATCCATTCCAAACTTGAATTGATGGGTTCCCTTCGTCCATGAGACGTTGTCCGCAATTTGATACCGGTCTTCGCTGGGCTGAATGTTGGGGATGTTGGTGCTGACACCAAGGCTGCCCTGGCCGGCCACTGTAAGACCCGACAATAGTCCGTTGGGTGGATTGAGAGCCGAGTTCAGATCCTGTCCGCGGCGGTCTTTGAACCAGCCGAACCTGGCCTCGTTCACCATGGAATTCGAAACAATATAAGTATCCGACACGCGGGCGGTGCGTGTCTTCGCGGATTGAATTCCGTTCGAGCCGACACCGGCGGCGTTGGCCGTCACCGAGTTTACCGCGCCATTCGGCGAAGTGAAGTTCAGCAGGTTAAAGCTGACCGAGACGGTGTTCTTTTCATTCGGCCGCCAGTCCAATTTGGCCAGACCTAGATTTTGATTAGCGGTGCGAGGCAACGTCTGGAAGAAGCGGCCGAAGTAGGTTTGGGCGGCGGTGCATTGGGCGGCCGACGCGGGGGCCGCGCTGGCGCCTGTGCCGCATTGTCCAATGTAGGCGCCGGTTGGAGAATAGAACTGCGAGTTCGTAATCGAATCCACCAACGGGAAGTTGCGCCGCGTAATTTCGGTATTGGCGAAGAAGAATAACTTGTCTTTGATCACCGGTCCACCAACGCTGCCGCCGGTCTGGTGCCTATATTCCGGCGGGTTGTAGAGATGTCCGGACTGATCCCTGGCGTATGGATCCTGCGCATTGAGCGTGCGATTGCGGAAATACCAGAAGCCGGCGCCATGAAATGAATTGGTGCCGCTCTTGGTGACGGTATTGATTACGCCGCCCACCGCGCGCCCGAACTCCGCGCTCTATCCGGATGTCTGAACCTGAAACTCCTGGACTGCGTCCTGACTGATGCTGGACGGGACCACCGAGCCGCCGGCGATATCGATGCCCCACTGTTGCGTGACGTCATTGCCATCCTGGAGGAATGCATTTCCGCCGGGTACACCACGGAAACTGACACCGCCACTGGCGCCATCTGTTGTGGCGCCGGGCGTGAGCAGGGCGAATTGATCCACGCGGCGTCCGTTGATCGGCAGGTTCAGAATTTGACCTTGCTCGACGGCCTGCGAGACGCCCATCTTCGACTGGTCCACCAGCGGGGTGGACTCGGTGACCGTTACCATATCAACCTGTTGGGAGACACTTAACTCCACCGTTAACGTAAGGTTCTGCCCCACGATTAGCTGAATGTTCTTTACAATGTATTTCGAGAAACCGGGCTTCTGGACGGACACCTCATAGCCAGCGGCGGGAGGCAAGGAAGGCGCCAGGAAATAGCCGTCCGATCCGGCTATGGTCTTCCGTTCAATTCCTAAACTGGGATTGGAAACGGTGACGATCGCCTCCGAAACACTTGCCGCGGAGGAATCGCGAACCGTTCCGCTCAGTGCGGACAGTCCGGCCAGCGACTGGCCAAACCCCGGCGTCCCAAATGTAAACAGCACTAAAGCCGCAAGTGCGGGGACGGTGACAGCGCGATGAAAGAGTTTCTTTGTCATAGTAGGAATCCTTGAAGCGAAACCACTCCTTGTCGTTTTGGGGAAAGCAAATTAATCCGGCCTAAAGACAGGCGGATCGATGCGGCGGCTCGTCGTGGAGTGGGATCCGCGATTCGATTTGGCTCCGCCGGAAGGCGGAAAGTTGAAGGCGGTGCGCCCGCGGGGGAATTGAATGCATGGGGCTCCCGGAAGCAAGGGAGTTTATTCAGTTCTCGGGTGTGCTTCAGTATGTGGTCAGCAAGAGACGATTGTCAACCGTGCGCGGAGGCTGTTCCGGCTATCATCAATAAAACACAAACACTTGGCAATCCATTCAAAATAATGATCCACCCTATTCGAAAATACTCGCATGCGGAGTGCATCCAGTGGGTTCACCGCGGGTTGTTTGGACCGCGAGAGGTTCGCTGTCCGCTGTTGACAAGAATGCCCGGTTACCACATACTGTAACCACTCGTGAATTGATCTTGTGCATCAATTCCACAAGGGATCAGCCGCGTTCGCCGCCCCTGTTTACGGTATGGCCAACACGAACTGCGCATCCACTCCACGAAGAGATACCAATGGCGTCCGCCGGTTTTTGGGTATCCGGTTCTCACGCCTTCCCGGCACCAACACTGCTGGAAATATGGTTCATGCCGCTGACGATCGATTGGAGAAAATGTGAAGATTCGGCTCATATCGGCCCGGCCCAATGGACGCTGAAACGCTAGGGACCGCGCCATGCTTCCGTGAATCAGGAGAATCCATGCGGGATGACTTTCGCTATGCACTTTAATTTTGTTTGCGGGCGCCGCAGATTCATCGCGCCCGGCTTCATTACATTGATTAGCTTTGTGCCGGCCGTTTATGCACAGGAGTTACCTGCGTCCGGGCGGTCAACATATGAGGAGCGGGTACGGCCGATTCTGTTGAGAAATTGCAGCGGATGCCATCTCTCCGGGGGCCACGCGGGCGGTTTGAAAATGGACTCCTACGCCGAGATGCGCAACGGCGGGGGACGCGGACCGGCAGTGGTGCCGGGCGATCCCGCAGCGAGCCTTCTATCGAAGGCCGTACATTATGGCGACGATGTGCTTAGGATGCCGCCAAGAGGCAAAATCGCCGATGGAGATATCGCAATTATCGACAGGTGGATAGAAGAGGGTGCGGCAGCAGCCCGGGCTATCACGGTTTCGTCCGCTCCGCGAATGGACGCGCCTGTTCCTGTAGCACTCGCGGCACCAGTTGAGACCGCGGCGAAGATGGAGATCGCTCCACCGAGTACAGCAAATCAGGGTACAGCCGATCAGGAGAAGTTCTTCGAGACGAAGATCCGTCCGCTGTTCGCGAAGAATTGCTACATGTGCCACACCAGTCCGCCCAGCGCAGGATTGCGCCTGGATTCGCGGGAAGCGATTCTGAAAGGCGGCAAGGATGGCCCGGTGATTGTTCCCGGCCATCCGGAATCGAGCCTTTTAGTAGCAGCATTGAAGTACAGTTCCAAGATCCAAATGCCGCCGAAAGGAGCGCTGGATAACGAAGAGGTCGCCGCCGTTGAGCAGTGGATCCGCGATGGGGCTCCGTGGCCGAAGAATGCCCCTGTATCGCCCACGTCGCGGGTAACACCGGAGCAGCGCAAGTTCTGGTCGTTCCATGCGCCCTTGCGCCCTGCTGTTCCGGCGGTGAACTCAGCGTGGGCTTCAGGAGATATCGATCGCTTCATCCTGTCCAAGCTGGAGGAGAAACATCTCAAGCCCGTAGTGGACGCCGACAGGCGCACGCTGATTCGGCGGGTGACCTATGATTTAACGGGCCTGCCTCCGACACCGGCGCAAATCAAGAGCTTTCTCGAAGACACTTCCGCGAATGCGTACGAAAAGCTGATCGACAACCTGCTGGCTTCCAATGCCTACGGCGAACGATGGGGCCGCATGTGGCTTGACGTAGTGCGGTACGCCGACACCGATGGCGGTAGCGGGGATTTCCCGGTTCCACAAGCTTATAAATACCGCGATTACGTAATTCAGTCCTTCAACGACGACAAGCCCTACGACCAGTTTATTCGCGAGCAATTGGCCGGCGATCTGCTGCCATCGAAATCGGAACCGGAACGTTGGCAGCACATTGTCGCGACCGGTTACCTGGCCGGTGCGGTCCGCGCGGATGGAAAACCAGACTACCTGTCAGACACGGTCGATAACCTGGGATCCGCATTCCTTGGAGTCACGGTGGGTTGCGCCAGGTGCCATGATCACAAATTCGATCCCGTTCCGACGAACGATTACTACGCGTTATATGGCATTTTCGCCAGCACGCGATATCCAGACTCCGGGGTGGATGGGGCGCGTTACCAACGCGGCTTCATTTTCCGCGATCCGGAAACTACAAACCGGGAAGACTACAAGACATTTCAGGCGCAACTGAAACCGATTCAAAGAGCGACCGAAGCGGTGATGAGCCTGCCGGGTACCTACGACGATCTGGTCCCGCAACTGCAGGCGAGGCGGATGCATCTTTTCGAACACAAGCCGGACTTAGGAGAAACCGCTTACGCGGTGGTGGACGACACGCCTCAGGACGCCAGGGTTCATCGTTATGGCGATGCGCAGGACTTAGGCGACGAAGCCCCTCGAGGTTTCCTGCAAGTCCTGGGAGGCGGCGCCCTGCCATCTGGCACGAAGGGAAGCGGCCGGTTAGAGTTGGCCAACTGGATTGCGGGCAAAGATAATCCGCTTACTGCGCGGGTGATCGTAAATCGAATCTGGCAGGGTCATTTCGGGCGTGGCATCGTGCCGACACCCAATGACTTCGGCACTCGCGGAGTTGCGCCCAGCAATCAAGCGCTGCTGGATTACCTGGCGCACAAGCTGGTTGATGGCGGCTGGTCTATCAAGACTCTACACAAGGACATTTTGCTGTCGCACGCCTACCGGCTCTCGTCGGCAGGCTCGGCGGCCAACGAGGATATAGACCCGGACAATGCCTTGATCTGGCGTCACTCGCGAGTGCGGCTGGACTCAGAACAGATCCGCGATTCGCTTCTGGCTGATTCTCAACTGTTGGACCGCACTGCCGCGAAGGAACATCCGTTCCCGCGGGAAAGCGTGTGGAACTACGAACAACAGAACATGTTTTCCCCCAACGCCGCGGATTACGAAACTGACCGGCGGACCGTCTACATGATGGTGCAACGCACGGTTCGCAGCCAATACTTCACTCTGTTCGATGGACCGAACATCAACATGAGCACGGACCAACGAGGCGCCAGCTTGACGCCGCTGCAGGCGCTCTACTTCCTGAACGCGCCGCTCCCGAGGCGATGCGCTATGAACCTGGCGTCAATTCTTTCAGGCAAAGGATCACCGGAAAAGGAGGCCGTCCTACAGGCGTTCCAGACAATTTACGGCCGCCCTGCCAGCCAGCCGGAGATGGATCGTTCCGTCAGCTTCCTGCACGGCGCCGCCGATTCATATGCAACTCACGGCCTTGCAGACGGCACGCCGAAACAGAGAGCTCTTGAGGATCTCCTCAAAGCACTATTTGCCAGCAACGAATTCATGTTCGTCGAGTAACAGGAGAATTGCAGGATATGTTTACGACAAAACGCGGTACTTCCCGGCGCACGGCGATCAGGTCTCTGGCGAGCGCCTCCATGCTTCTTCCCGGTATGTTGCACGAACTGATGGCGGCGGAGACAGCCGCGGGCGCTGCAAAGAACGAAGACCCGCTTGCGCCCAGAGCACCGATGTTCGAGCCCAAGGCAAAGCGGGTGATTTTTCTCTACATGAGCGGCGGCGTGTCGCACGTGGATACATTCGATCCAAAGCCAAAGCTAGTGGCGGATCACCACAAGCGCTATAAGAAAGACTTCCTACACGCTAGCCCATGGGGATCGAAACGATACGGCGCGAACGGCACGGAAGTCACCGATCTGTTTCCACATGTTGGCTCCATGATGGACGAGATTTGTTTGATCCGGTCCATGTATAACGACATCCCGAATCATGAACAGGCGATTTTGCAGGTTCATGGCGGATCAGCCGTTCAGGCGCGGCCCAGCATCGGTTCCTGGCTAAGCTATGGCTTGGGAACGATGAGCAAGGATCTGCCCTCGTACGTGGTTCTGGCCCCGGAGGTTCCGTACGCTGGAGGCGCAGCCTGAGACTCCAACTTTCTGCCCGCATTTCACCAGGGCGTGCGCGTGATTCCCGGCCAGGAAGCGATTCCCAACATGACGCGGGCGGGCTATGCGGACATTCAAAATATGGATCTGGGGCTGATTGAGTTTTTCAACAAACGTCATCTTGAGCAGCATGATGCGGATCGCACGCTGGCCGCGCGGATCAAGACTTTCGAGACGGCGTACGGGATGCAGCGCGAGGCGCCGGAGGTATTCGACATTACCAAGGAATCCGACGCCACGCTGAAGATGTACGGAGTGGAGCGGGGCACCAGGAAAGGCATTGGCTGGATGTGCCTGGTGGCTCGGCGTCTGGCGGAACGCGGGGTCCGGTTCGTGGAAGTGATTGATGGAGGATACGACAAGTACACCAACTGGGACGCCCATCTGAACATCCGCATGCACGAACCGCTGGCAAAGAAATCCGATTTGCCGGTAGCCGGGCTGATCAAAGATCTGAAGTCGCGCGGGATGCTGGAAGACACGCTCGTTGTCTGGACAACCGAATTCGGCCGCAAGCCGGGCGATGGGTCTCCAGATGAAGAGGGCCGCACGCACTGGTCGACAGCGTACTCTTCGTGGGTGGCCGGCGGTGGATTCAAGGGCGGACTGGTGTACGGATCAACGGACGAATACGGCTACACGGTAGCGTCGAATCCGGTTCACATTCACGATTTCCAAGCCACGCTACTGAACCAAATGGGCCTTGACCATACGAAGTTAACCTTCCGTCACGCCGGCCGCGACTATCGCCTGACTGATGTGTCCGGGCGGGTGATCAAAGAGCTGGTCAGCTAGATTTCACATGAAAGCCGCGGCAGTATTCGCAACCGGTCTGTTCGCGCTGGCCCAGCCGCAGTATCCGGCGCATTGGTGGACGCCTATTCCGGAATCCGGTAAGCCGGCGTGGGAGATTCTGCCGCAAGCTGCAGGACCAGGAGAGGTAATTCTTTCGAAGCGGCACGAGTTGGGAATTCTCTCCAACTTCGCTGCGACTCCTTTCACCTTAAATGGCAGAGGCTATGCGAGCGTGGAAGGTTTTTGGCAGATGATGCTTTATCCGGAAGGTCCGTCCGATCCGCGCGCGAGGTTCGCGGGGATCGAGTGGAAGCACACCAGGGATGAGGTGGGACAGATGACCGCCTTTCAGGCTAAGGACGCGGGTGCGTCGGCCGAAGTGAACATGAAAACGATGAACATCGACTGGGTGACATTTGAAGGAAAGCGTATGAAATACCGGTCGATGGCAAAGGGCGAACACTACGATCTGATTGTTGCGGCAACGCGCGCCAAGCTGGAGAAAAACCCAATGGTGAAAGAGGTTTTGCTATCCACGGGCACTCTGGCGTTGCGCCCCGATCACTTCCAGGAAGCGAATCCGCCCGCCGAATGGCGCTACTACCAGGTGTGGATGCAAATTCGAAGCGAACTCCAGAAACCATGAATCGAACAACCGTCTTTCGCCTCTCAGTTGGGATCCTCGCCCTGATGGGCGCCTGGACTGCTTATACGCAGAATCCGCCGGCGCAGCCGCTGACGGTGAAGCAACTCAAAGGAGATTTGTACCTGATTGAGGGCACCTCCAACGGCGCATCCGACGCCGGCAATATCGCGGTCTACGTGACCGGCGAGGGAGTGATTCTAGTGGACGACCGCTTCGATCAGGATTACCCGGAGGTGGTGGCGGCGGTGAAAAGGATCACGAGCCAGCCGGTTAAATACGTGATCAACAGGCACCATCATGGCGATCATACGGGAGGCAACGCGAAGCTTCTTCCCGCGGCCGAGATCATCATCCAAGCCAACGCCCGGCAGCATATGATTGAGAAAAGTATGCCCGGCCCGCAGCGGATCACATTCACAAAGGAAGCGTCGGTGTTTTTGGGAGGCAAGGAAGCGCGGGCAATTTATTATGGGCGCGGACACACAGATGGCGACATCGCGGTTTACTTTCCCGCGCATCGCGCCGTTCATCTTGGCGATCTGTTAGCTGGAACAAGAAGCGTGACCAATCCCGTGATGGACTACAGCTCAGGCGGCAGTATCAGTGCCTGGCCCGCGACTTTGGATGGCGTCCTGCAGTTGGATTTGGATATCGTCATCCCCGGGCACGGGAATGTGATGAACAAGGCGGGGCTGCAGGCGCATAGGGATAAAGTGGAAGCGATCCGCAGCCGGGTGAGCGGGCTTGTTCACGCCAAGACATCGAAGGATGAGATTTCGAAGTTACTGGTGAGCGAGTTCGACTACAAACCCATCAACCTGCGCGGCCTGGACGGAATGCTGGCCGAGCTGAAGAATTAGAGTGCGGCTTCCCGCGTTGTGTTTGTTCTTTATTTGCCTGATCGGCTTTTCAGGGCCGGAACATTCGCTCAGCATTTACTTGATCGGCAGCGGTGGTCCGGAACTCACGCCTATGCGCGCGGGCGCGGCTACGCTGCTGAGCGTAAATGGACAGAACTTGTTATTCGACGCGGGGCGCGGCGCGCTGGATGGAATCTATGCATGCCGGAATCGACCGCAGGACGTGACGAGGGTCTTTCTCACGCACTTGCATAACGATCACATTGAAAGGCTCCCTTCGCTGTGGATTACACCATGGTTCCTGCTGGGCCGGCGGCAAAAACTGCAAGTTTGGGGACCGCCGGGAACCGATGAAATGATTCAGGGCATGCGGCGGATGTACGCGCACGATCTGGAGCAGCGCTCAAACACCATCTTCAAGAAAGAGTATCTGGATATAGAAGTTCATGAGGTTGCAAGCGGCGTAGCGTACGCAGCGGGCGGTGTGAAGGTGACGGCAATTCCAGTGGAGCATCACGAGGGAAACCCGGCGCTGGGTTATCGCATCGAGGCGAATGGGCGCACTGTGTTGCCGACCGGCGACGCAACTTATACAGACAGCTTGCTAAGCGCATGCAAGGGTGTAGACGTTCTGGTCTCAAATGTCGCCGCCGGCGGCCAGACGATTGAAAGATCCGGAACCATCGATCCGATTTTGAACAAGTTGATGCGGCCGGAGCAGGCTGCCAAGCTCTTCCGTTCCACCGCGCCACGGCTTGCTGTGTACAGCCACATCGTGAAGAAAGACCTCGCCGGCGCGGCGGGTGATGCGGCTATTATCGAGCGGACGCGCAAGGCCGGATACGCCGGACCGCTGCGGATGGCAACGGACGGCATGAAGATCGTTGTTGGAGAGAAGATTCAAATCGCCGCTCCCGCACCGCGCGAATCTTTGCCGGATTTCGATAGTCCAAGAGCCGTATTTTAACGGTATACTTTTAACGCAAGTTTCCTCCGATCGGAAACCGGTCTCCGTAGACTCCAACTCAGTTTCAGCTTCTTGAGTAGTAGCGCGCGGAGGATATGCATGAGCACCACTGGCCGGCTGTTTCTTTCTGCCGGCATCGCCGCAGTTCTGACAATTGCCAGCCCGCAGCGGAGCGCCACCGGACCCGCACAGGCCGCTATCATGCGGCAATATTGCGTGGGCTGCCACAATGAAAGCAATAAAACCGCGGGAATCAACCTTGATATCAGCCTGTCCCACGTGTCCGCGAATGCAGAGTTTTGGGAGAAGGTTGCGCGGAAACTTCACGCGGGAACTATGCCGCCGCTGGGGATGCCGCGCCCGGATCGAGCCGCCCTAGACGGATTGGCCGCGTATCTGGAATCGTCAATCGACGCGGCGGCCGTCAACCCAAACCCGGGAAAGGCCATGCTTCGTCGATTAAACAGGTCTGAGTATGGCGCTGCAGTCCGCGACATTCTTGCGCTCAACGTTGACGTGGCAGCATTGTTGCCTGCCGACGATGCCAATCACGGCTTCGATAACAATGCGGATTCGCTGCGGGTGTCTCCGGCCCTACTCGAAGGGTACCTGGCCGCATCGCGCAAGATCAGCCGCCTGGCGGTAGGGGATCCGGCGGTGGTTCCCGCGTTCTCTACATATCGCGCCCGGCCGGACCTGGGCCAGGATGGACACATCGAAGGTCAACCCCTGGGAACCCGGGGAGGGCTGCTGGCAGAACATAACTTTCCGCTCGACGGAACTTATTTATTAAAGACGAGACTTGCACTCAACACGTCGGCAAAGATTCGCGGGCTCGATTTTGAACACCAGTTTATTGTCACAATCGACGGACGCAAGATTCATCAGGCTAATGTTGGCGGACCGGCCGACGAAGAGGCGGCCGCCATCAGCCCGCCGGAATCCGAGGCCGGAATTGTCGCCCGGCTGGGAGTTCGTGTGCCGGTGAGCGCGGGCCCGCACGCCGTCGGTGTGACCTTCGTCAAGAAGACTTCCGCGCAAGAGGACGGCTTTCTGCAGCCGTGGTTGCGCAGCAATCTGGATACGCAGGAGCAGCGCGGAATCCCTCTGGTGGAATCCCTCGGCATGGGGGGGCCGTTCCAGGCGAAAGGTCCGGGAAACACTCCCAGCCGCCGCAAGATATTCCTGTGCCGTCCTACCTCAACCAGCGACGAGGTTTCATGCGCCAAGAAGATCATCTCGACACTGGAACGTCAAGCATACCGCCGTCCGATTACCGAAGCGGATCTGGAGACTCCGCTCAGCTTCTTCCAGGCTGGCCGGAACGCGGCCGCGGGTGATCGATTCGACGCGGGCATCGAAAGCGCTCTCCGCTTTCTCTTGACGAGTCCCGAATTCCTATTCCGTATCGAGACGGATCCGGCCGGCGCCGCGCCCGGCTCCGTCCATCGGCTGAGCGATGTCGAACTGGCCTCGCGCCTCTCGTTTTTTTTGTGGAGCAGCGTACCGGACGAAGAGCTGATTGAAATTGCCAGTCATGGAAAGCTAAAGGATGCGGCGGTGCTGGAGAAGCAGGTCCGCCGTATGCTTTGCGACAAACGTTCGCGAGCGCTCTGCACCAATTTCGCCGGGCAGTGGCTGTACCTGCGAAACCTCACGGGCATCACGCGCGACACGAAGACATTTCCTTACTTCGACGACAATTTGCGGCAGGGATTCCGCCAGGAAACGGAAATGTTCTTCGATAGCATCATGCGCGAGGATCGTAGCGCCCTTGATCTTCTTCGGGCGGACTATACCTTCGTAAACGATCGTCTTGCAAAACACTATGGCATTCCCAATGTGCGCGGCAACTACTTCCGGCGGGTTAGCATTCCAGGAGAGGAGCGGCGCGGACTGCTTGGACAGGGGAGCATTCTGACTGTGACTTCCTATGCGACGCGGACGTCGCCGGTTCTGCGCGGCAAGTGGCTTCTGGACAATGTCCTGGGAACTCCGGTGCCGCCGCCACCGCCCAACATCCCCGCGCTGCAGGAAAATCAGGCTGGCAATACACCGCGCTCCGTGCGCGAACGAATGGAGGAACACCGCAAAAATCCAGCGTGCTCCGTTTGCCACAACATCATGGACCCTATCGGCTTCTCGCTCGAAAACTTCGACGCAACGGGGGCCTGGCGGGTGCGCAGCGAATCCAACTTCCCGGTGGATGCGTCGGGCGTCCTGGTCAATGGCACAAAAGTGGACGGGCCTGTTGCACTGAGGAAGGCATTGTTGAGCCACGCTGAAACTTTCGTTACGACACTGACTGAAAAGTTGATGACATACGCGCTGGGCCGGGGTCTGGAGTATTACGACATGCCGGCCGTGCGTCGCGTCGTCCACGGTGCTTCGCGCAACGACTACCGAATTTCCTCGATCATTCTCGGAATCGTCAATTCGGCGCCCTTTCAAATGAGACGTGCAGCAACAAACGGGCTTCAAGGAGACCGTTGATCATGAGGTTTATTACCAAGAACCATCTGAACCGGAGAACATTGCTCAAGGGCATGGGAGTTTCGGTCGCTCTGCCGTTACTCGACTCGATGATTCCGGCACTCACAGCCCAAAGCAGGACGGCGGCGAACCCTGTAAAGCGTCTGGGTTTCGTTTACGTCCCGCATGGAGCGATCATGGAGAGATTCACGCCTGCGACCGAGGGCGCGAACTTCGAGTTCAGCCCGATCCTTCGTCCCTTGGAGCCGTTTCGCGATCGTGTGGTGGTGGTGAGCGGCCTTGCTCATAAGACCGCGGACAACGCCGGGGTGCACTCGATGAGCCCACCCACCTGGTTAAGCGGCGTGCGGCCGAGTGCGAAGGATCAAGGCGTACGAGCCGGTGTCACGGTGGATCAAATCGCCGCGCAGAAAATCGGACAAGGTACGCAGTTCCCTTCTATTGAACTGGCCACGGAAGACCATTCCGGATTAATCGGATCCTGCGATGGCGGCTACATCTGCACTTATATCAATACGCTCTCGTGGCGCACGCCCACCACTCCGTTGCCGATGGAGATCAATCCGCGGGCCGTCTTTGAACGCCTGTTCGGAGAAGGAGGAACGGCGGAACAGCGCGCCGCCCGGCTGCGGCAGGATCGCGGCATTCTGGATGCGGTCACGCGGCAAGCAGGCCATCTGAAGCGGAGCCTGGGCGCGGATGATCGCGTCACCATGACGCAGTACCTGGACAATCTCCGCGAGATTGAACGGCGGATCGAGTTGGCTGAAAACAAGACCGGCACGGAGGCGGAAGTGCCCGATGCTCCGATTGGAATTCCGGAATCGTTCGAGGATCATATCAAGTTGATGTTTGACCTGCAGGTGCTGGCGTTTCAGGCGGACCTGCCGCGCGTCTCGACCTTCATGATGGCCCGAGAGCTTAGCCGGCGGACCTATCCGCAGGTCAACGCCCATGACCCGCATCACTCCGTTTCGCATCACTAAAACAATCCCGGAAAGATCGACACGCTAACCAGAATCCAGAACTATCACATGCAAATGTTTGCCTATTACCTGAACAAACTGCGGATGACGCAGGACGGCGATGGATCGTTGCTGGACCATTCCATGATTCTCTACGGAAGCAATATGAGCAGCAGCAACTTGCACAACCACTTCCCGCTGCCGACGGTACTGGTTGGCGGCGCGGGCCAACTGAAGGGAAACCGCCACATGAAGTATGCCGATCACACACCAATGACGAACCTGCTGACGACCATGCTGAACAAGCTTGGAATACCGATGGACAAGATCGGCGACAGCACCGG
>JANXXV010000332.1 GCA_025350445.1 Bryobacteraceae bacterium
CCTCGGCGGATCCAGTTCCAGCTTCCGCGCCATCAGCACTCCCGCTCCCTGTAGGTACAGCAGCCGCCCGGAGCCTGCATCGTACTCCGCCTTAAACTGCGTCTGCACGATCCGGGTCGCCGGCGTGCCGGGCTTGCCATCGAGCGACCCGATGTAAATGCCCGTCTTCTCCCGGTCACTGTGGCGGAGCAGGTAGAGGAACTTTTTGCCCCCGGGCAGAAACTGTGGGTAGTAATGATACGTCTCCCCGCCTTCTTTGTTCAATTGCGTCACTGGCGACGGATTCCCGCCCGAGGCGGGAATCCGCTGCAGTCCCGCCAACAGATCCCCGAACACAATCACTCCGTCCTCATTCCACGTCCCGCCGCGGCCGACAGTCACATCGCACAAGGTGATCGGAGAACCTCCAGCCACATCAATCCGCTTCAGCTTGCCTCCGGCCACAAATGCCAGCGACTTGCCGTCCGGCGACCAGAAAGGCCGTCCCGCCCCTTCCGTCCCCGCCAGCGCTCGCGCCCCCAGCGATTCCAGCGGACGCACATACAGTAGCGCTTCGCCCTTCGCCGCCGTGGCCACGAAGGCCAGCGTCCGCCCGTCGGGCGAAATGGCCGATCCTCCCGCAGCGAAGATCGCGACAAACCGGCTCCCCTCCGGCGGAGTCACATCTAACCTAACCGGCAACGCCGGCTCGCTCGACCTCCGAATCCACGCGCCCCATCCCAATACCGCCGCCACCAGACACACCGCCGCCACCGCCCACGGCCACCGGCTCATCCGGGCCGGCACCGCTGCCGTTTCCTGCGGTGGCATCTCCAACTCCAGCACAACATCCCGCATCGACTGGTACCGGCGCTCGGGATCTTTGGCCAGGCACCTGCGAACCAACCGCTCCAGCCAAGATGGCGTGAACGGTTTCACCGTCATCGGCCGTGGGTCCGCCGCCAGAATCGCGCCGACCAGGCTAGCGTAGCGGGTACCCTGAAACGCCTTCTCGCCCGTCACCATCTCATACAGCACCGCGCCAAACGCCCAGATGTCGCTCCGCGCGTCGGCCTCTTTACCCTCGAACTGCTCCGGAGCCATATACTGCGGCGTGCCCAGCACCGTACCTTCCGTCGTCAGCACCTTGGTCAGCGTCTCCTCCGACGGACCCGGACCCGACGGCGCAGCCTTCGCCAGCCCGAAATCAAGCACCTTGACGCCGTCTCGGGTCAGCATGATGTTCCCCGGCTTCACGTCGCGGTGCGTCACCCCGGCCCGATGCGCGCGGTCCAGCGCATCGGCGATCTGCGCAGCGAACTTCAGCGCCTGATCCAGCGGCAGCGCACCCCGTTCAATGCGCGCCGCCAGCGTCTCGCCCTCCATGTACTCCATCACCATGTAGCCCGTGCCATCCTGGCTTCCGATGTCATGGAGTACGCAAATGTGCGGATGGTTCAGCGAAGCAACAGCGCGAGCCTCGCGCTCGAATCGCTGCCGCAGATCTTCGCGCTTGGCGATGTGTTCGGGCAGAACCTTAATCGCGACGGACCGGTCAAGGCGGGTGTCCCGAGCCTTATACACTTCGCCCATCCCTCCGGCCCCCAGCGGGGAGAGGATTTCGTAGGGGCCGAGTTTTTCGCCAGCGGAAAGCGCCATTGCGGTGTAAACAGCTTATCGCAACGACAGGAAATCGCGGATCTCAATCAATCATTAGGGTTGGATAGCGCCCATTCGAAAGCTTGGACTTCGACCCGGAATGCCGCCCGGTGTTAGAAGATTTCATCGAACGGGGAAATGCGTTCATTGCCCGTGTCTCAGTGTAGGGGTTCATCTCAACATCCGCGTGCATCGGCGTCCAATAATCTTAGCCTCGGACCAACCGGACCCCACCCGGATAACCCGGCAGGCCCATCTATTTCTCTCAAAACCACACCAGAGCTTTTCGCAAGCCATCAGATTCACCGGCCCAGTGACTCCCCAACGGGCCGCTAAATGAGCTAGTGACGCCTCTCCCGGCACCGGCCAGTTTGCCAGTTCAACAATCTTCCACCTCAATCTCTCCTGTTTCCAACAACCCCCTCCCCAAACAACCCCAAGACCCTTGACACCCCATCGACACTGGAATTGGGAAAGCGGGCACCGCCAACCCAAAGCCGCACCGGGCCACCGCGTGCGGCATTTTCATTGGAACTTGTAACAAAGGAGATTCACCGCCATGGCCACCGCACGTCAGATCGAAGCCAATCGCAGCAACGCCTCAGGTCCGCACCGCATGACCGAAGCCGGCAAGCAAGCCGTCCGAAGCAACGCAATCCGCCACGGCCTGGCCACCCGCGTTCACGTACTCCTGCCCGGCGAAGACCAAAACTTCTTCAACGAAATCCTCGATTCGCTCCGCGCCGAATACGCCCCATCCACCACGCAGCAAGAGTTGCTGGTCCACCAGATCGCAGAAAGCTACTGGCGCATACTCCGCGCCCGCAACATGGAAAGCGGCAGCCTGCTCCAGGTAGAGGCGGATTTCGCCAGTCTATATAACGTAGAATCGTCCCCGGAAGACGACCTCACCCGCGGAGCCCAACTCGGCCTGGCCCTCTCCAAAAACGGGAAAATGTTCGACAAGCTAAGCCGCTACGAAACCACCGCTGAGCGCAGCTACTACCGTGCCATCCATGAACTCCAAAAAATCCAAAAGAACAAACCGAACCGCGACCCTCAGGAAGCGGTAATGCCAAGCCCTGAGCCAACCCCCACCCCGGCCCCAACGGAATTTCGTTCTGTTCCGCAAAATCACCCATACCCCACTCACCTCGACATCGACAAAGCCCAAATGCGCATGTCCGAGGCCGAATTCGTCAGCTTCCTGGACGAAATCACCGCTCCACCCAGATAAATGGGCTCACTCCCCATCCCCCAACCGGATCAACTGCTCCGCATGACGCAGCGCCTCAGGCGTCAACCGTTGCCCGGAGAGCATCCGCCCAATCTCCCGAGTCCGAGCCTCGCCCGAAATCTCATCCACCGCCGCCACCGTCCGTCCCTTCACTTCCCGCTTCTCCACCACATAGTGATAGTCCGCAAACCCGGCAATCTGCGCCAAATGCGTCACACACAAAACCTGATTCGACGCAGCCAGCAACTTCAACCGCCGGCCCACGGTCTCTCCAGCCCCGCCGCCAATCCCAGCGTCCACCTCATCGAAAACCATCAAAGGCGCCGCGCCCTTTACCGAACCCGAACCCGCCCCGACATAAGTGCAAGTCTTCAAAGCCAAAGCAATCCGCGAAACCTCACCACCGGACGCAACCTTATCCATAGGCCGCGGCTCCTCGCCCAAATTAGGCGACACCAAAAACACCACCGCATCGCTCCCGCCCGCCGTCCATTCCACCTTGGAAAACCGCACCACGAAGATAGTCCGCTCCATGGCCAATCCCGCCAGCTCTTTCTCCACCAGCTTCTCCAACTTCTTGGCCGCCGCCTGCCGCTTACCCAACAGCGCCGCCGCCAGCCCCTCATATGCCGCCGCCAGTTCCTTGCGCTGCTTTTCAATAGCGGCGCGCCGGTCCGCCGTGGTCTCCGCCGCCTCCATTTGAGCCCGAACCTCGCCATAAAACCGCAAAATCTCGTCCACCGAAGCCCCATACTTCCGCTTCAATTTGTCGATTGTAGACAGTCGGCTCTCCACATCTTCCAAACGGTCCGGATCGGCTTCCAGCTTTCCCACATAGTCCCGCAGCGTGTTCGATGCCTCGGAAACCGCAATCTCAGCCGGCTTCAAAATCTCCAGCACGCCCAGCAAGCTTTCATCGATTTTGCAAAGCTCCTCCAGCCGCCGCACCGCCGCCCGCAGTTGCGCATAAGCCGATTCCGGAGCATCATACAAAGCCGCATAAGCCGCGCTGGAGCTCTCCATCAGCTTCGAAACATTCTGCAGAATCCGCCGCTCCGCCTCCAGCTTCTCGTCTTCCCCGACCGCCAGCCGCGCCGCCTCAATCTCATTCCGCTGAAAACTCCAAAGGTCCAGCAGCCGCAGCTTCTCCTGTTCGGTCCGGTCAATCTCCTCCAACTCCCGCGCACAAGCTCGCCACTTTCGGTAAACCTCAGCCACCCGGTCCTTATCGGATTGCACGCCCGCGAAACCGTCCAAAATCTCCAATTGCGCGTCTGTAGAAAAGAGCCGTTGCTGATCGTGCTGCCCGTGAATATCGCCCAAATGCCGGGAAAGTTCGCGCAGCAGCGCGGCCGTCACGGGACGGCTGGCGACGAATGCGCGGGATTTGCCATTGGCCAGAATCTCCCGCTCGATCAGCAGTTCGCCGTCTTCGGGTTCAATGCCAGCGGCTTCCAGCATCGGTCCAGCG